>NZ_SMTB01000060.1:0-17068 GCF_006864105.1 Acinetobacter sp. RF14B
CTGCGGCCGAGAAATGCTCGCCTGCATCATCTAAAGCGGCACCCGACACCGGGTACGGTTTTTGTGCCAGATGGGTCTTGATCGCACGATGCAGAAGCAGGTCTGGATAGCGGCGAATTGGCGAAGTAAAATGCGTATATGCTTCATAAGCCAGACCATAATGCCCCACATTCTTGGCACCATAATAAGCCTGCATCATTGAGCGCAATAACACGGCATGAATACTAGGTGCATCAATCCGGTCCTTGGTGGCTTCAATCACCGCCTGATAATCGGCTTGGGTGGGTTGTTCTGGAAATTGCAGGCCCAGAAGTTTGACAAACTCACGTACTTTCTGAATGCGTGAAAACTCGGGTGCTTCATGGACGCGATACAGCATCGGTACTTCATGCTTGATGGCATATTCAGCCGCCGCGACATTGGCGAGCAGCATGCATTCTTCAATCAGCTTGTGAGCATCATTACGGGTGCGTGGCAAAATTTCCTTGATTCCGCCCAGCTCATCAAAAGTCATATAGGTTTCGACGGTTTCAAACTCCATCGCATGCCGTTCGGCACGTAAGCCTTTAAGCACTTGATAAAGCTGAAACAGCGTGTTGAGCGATTTGCGTACATTACGGTCTTCGGTAATAGCTGTGCTGTCGCCTTCAAAGTATGTAGCCACCTGATCATAGGTCAGACGTGCTTTGGAGTGCATCACTGAAGGATAGAACTCATATCCAGTTACCCGGCCAGCACGTGACAGCTTTAAGTCACAGACCATGCAGAGACGGTCAACATCCGGATTTAAAGAACATAGTCCATTGGATAATGCCTCTGGCAGCATCGGCAAGACAAAATGCGGGAAATACACAGATGTACCACGCTCTTTGGCTTCATCATCCAATGGCTTGCCTGGACGGACATAATGGCTAACATCGGCAATGGCCACGACCACCCGATAACCACCGCCCGGGCGTTTTTCTGCATATACCGCATCATCAAAGTCACGAGCATCTTCACCATCAATGGTCACCAGCGCCAGATCACGTAAATCGACCCGGCCTTCGCGGTCTTTGGCTGTCGGCTCTTTAAAGCTTTCAGCCTCATGAATGACTTCTTCCGGAAACTCATAGGGCAGGCCATATTCCAGAATGGTTTGCGGAATAATGATTTCAGTATCGGCCCGATCCGCCATCGACTGGACAATATGTCCGGTAGCAAATTCTTCCTTGGTCGGATAACGGTCAATCGCCACCCGAATCGAATCACCGACTTTGACCTGAGCATGCTCGATCAGCTCTTTTTCCAGAGTAATCGGTTGATGGGCATTCGGGGGCGCAGGTTGTACAAAATATTCACCTTCATACTCTGCCACTTTACCGATGACCTGTTTGACGCGGTGCTGCATAATGTCGGTAATGAAGCCCCAGGCCTTGCCTTTACGGTCAATCGAAGTCTGACGCACCTTGATGCGGTCACCATGAAAGACCTGACGCAGTTCACGCTCAGGTAGAAGCAGGTCGTCCTGACCTGAGATGTTCGCCGTTCCCATCCCTTTAGAGTTGATATATACCGTAGCTTCGTATTCGGGCTGTTCTGTGGCAATCTGGAATTTATAACCGTCTTTCATCAGTTGCCCATCACGCACCATGGCGATCATGCGATGACTGAGGGCCTCAATACTTTTTTGATCAGCAATTTCAAAATATTCCACCAGGTCTGCATGGGACTGGGCGTTATTTTTTTCTATAGTTTCGAGAATGAGCGTACGGCTCGGAATCGGGTTCTCATAACGTTCGGCTTCAGCTTTTGCTTCAGGATCGACCCAGTTTTTCATCATGTCTTTAAATTTGTCCTAAGAGGTAGGTTTAGCATAAGTCATGTACGCGCAGACTGCACGTAAATGATTGCAATAATCTATTTAAGCTTTCGGTTGGTGCTGCATTACAGATAATGGGAAATATCCAAGGATTTTCTAGCAAAAAATTGATGAAAACCAGTGAAATTGTTTAAAAAGTATGTAAACGATCAAAAAACTGCATTTTTTTTTCAAGCTGTGCTTGCAGTGCCATGCTGAAATTTGTATTATGGCCGCACGTTACGGTGAGATGGGTGAGTGGCTGAAACCACGTCCCTGCTAAGGACGCATACGGGCAACTGTATCGAGGGTTCGAATCCCTCTCTCACCGCCACGCTTACTTATGTCGCGCTCATAGCTCAGCTGGATAGAGCACTTGGCTACGAACTAAGGGGTCGGGAGTTCGAATCTCTCTGAGCGCACCAATAAGTACAGCAAGAATAACGTATCGCCAATCAGGCAAACAAGTTACGCGCTCATAGCTCAGCTGGATAGAGCACTTGGCTACGAACTAAGGGGTCGGGAGTTCGAATCTCTCTGAGCGCACCAACTTGAACAATCAACCGCTTGCAAAGCGGTTTTTTTGTGCCCAAAATTCACCGTATCCCAAAAAATTCATGCTAAAAATAATGCTCAGGCGTTTCCAAGCCTAGATGGCGTGATACAGGCAGCCGGCGATCTTCTTGTCGGTAAACATACCGTTCAGAGTTTTGAAGTTTGCTGTCCCCAAACATGTCAAGCACTGGTCAGGAAGTAAGAAAATCAATAAATATATTGTCCATGAATCTGGAGCATTCGGTCTGACAAAATGTCCTGATTGTGGAGTCGGTCAATCATGTATTCAGCATCTGAGTACAACCAGTTTTAATTGAATTAAATATGAACTTGGTCAATTCTTGGATTTTGCCAAATGTGAGTTATTGCTTTTAGCTCTAAATTTACAGGAATATTCCTCAAAAAAAACTTAAATAGGGTTGTATCGTTTAATTACTGTACGTTCAGTTGTAATTTTATTAAAAACACTTAACAACTGATAAAAACTCTATATAATGCACCCCATCAAGATGTCGCGCTCATAGCTCAGCTGGATAGAGCACTTGGCTACGAACTAAGGGGTCGGGAGTTCGAATCTCTCTGAGCGCACCAATCTTGATAAAAATTTTGAAAAAACCGCACATTGATGCGGTTTTTTTGGTCTAGGTTTTTTTTAATATTTATACAAAAAATCAATAATAACAACAAACATCAAGATTTTAATTTTTATTGAGTAGCACACCTTGCGGCTGATGCCAATCACCCCACTACTTCACGGTCACCAGTATCTTATTCGGACTGAGAGCCAACCTTCTAGTCTGTTAGCGCCATAAGAAATCGGCGCATCCAGCATCAGGATGCTGATGCGAGGCTCTCCTAAATGACGTTGCATTAGCCCATTTACTTTAAAATTTAATACCGGAATTGGGAGGTAGCTGATATTTCTGCTGAATAGCCGCCTGCTGGTCAATGACTTTGGTTGAGATTCATACCGGAAGCAGGTCGTTATCTTCTGGATAATGCTGCAATTGTTTTTTTACCTGCGCTTTGGAAACAGACAGGATGATGGCTGCACTATAAAGCTGGGCCTTAGACTGGCGCTGGTCTTAACGGTCGGTAAAAGGATTCCGGTGGCTATGCATAAATCAGGCGGCCTGCGCCAGTCAATTCAGCCAGTTACTGGGCATTGCCCTGAAATATATCAAGCTTACTGGGCAGACTGGCTGTACATAAGATAATGTTTGCAAAAGCAGATAGGGGCGTTGGGAATACGCTACTAATCACTAAATAGGGTGTTAATCTTTTCATTCCATTGCCTGGGCAGGTGTTTTTGATTTAATGAGGATTTGTCTAAACTAAAATCCTGTTATTTCCAAAGCAAAGTTATGTAATTAAGCGCATAAGCCATGAGTTTTAAGCATATTTTGTTATAGTATGGAACAGGATTATATTTTTTGATGTGACACTATGACTGAGTCAGCACCAACCTTATCGACCCGCTATTTTCTGACTCTGGAGGAGTCTCAAGATGGATTTGCCTTGGCCACTTTTGGCAAAAAGCAGATCAGCCGTTTTCTGACTCCTTTGGTTAGTATCGGGATTATTATCTGGGGTTTTTCCATGGGTTTTGATGGGGTCGGGCGCTATTATGTGGCACTTGGGGCCTTTTTCCTGATATTGCAGGCAATTATGCGTTACTGGTTTTTACCGATGATGTTCAAACGCCAGTTTATTAAATATCAGTTTGGCAAAAGTGAGCAGGGGATTGACCTGTTTCAGGACTATGCGGCAATCTTTAATAATGGGCGCAGCAAGATCGTGCATTATAATGAAGTAAAAACTTTTGCGATGGGTAAACTGACCTATATGCTGGAACTGAAAAACCGTACAGTTATCATTATCCCTAAGCGTGCTTTTAAAGATACAACTGAACAAAGCCTTTTCGAAAATACTTTCAAGCAATAAGACCGATCAAGATAAGGAACCAGATCATGAGTACCCGTCCATCAAAAATTGTCTGTGTGGGTCGCAGCTATGCAGATCATGCCAAAGAATTGGGGAATGCAGTACCTGATCGTCCTGTCCTGTTTATCAAGCCGCCGAGTGCCTTAAGGTCGCTGGATGCGGGAATTACATGGAATCCGGCTTGGGGCAACTGCCACTATGAGTGTGAGTTGAGTTTGCGTATTGATCGCACTTTAACTCAGGAAAGCGATCCTGCCAAAGTATTAGAGGCGATTGGCGCTGTGACGCTTGGCCTGGATTTGACCCTGCGTGACCTTCAGGATGAGCTAAAGAAAAAAGGCCAGCCTTGGGAACGTGCCAAAGCCTTTGATGGTTCCTGTATGTTGGCGGACTGGGTACCTGTAGCGGATGTGATCACGGATTGGAAAGACGTGCAGTATACGCTTGACATCAATAACGAGCGGCGTCAAACAGGCGATACGGCTTTATTGATTTTTGATCTTGCTACCTTACTGGTCGAGATTAGTCAGATATTTACGCTGGAAGCCGGAGATGTGGTGATGACCGGTACGCCAGCCGGTGTGGCCGCCCTGCAATTTGGTGACCGACTGAACATGACCCTGAAAGGCAAAGAAAAAGACTATCTATGGTCAACTTTTGTGAAATAAGGCCTGATGTTTAGATCAAGGAGTCAAGAGGCTCCTTTTTTTATGATCATCATGGAATGAGGAGAAGCCGATCGTGGCCAAAGCCATGTGCTTTGAGTCAGCGCTTCAATATTTTTTAAGTCTATATTGGATTGTTGCTGCTTTGATCGTATTTTCCTTCAAGTGAAAAGCAAGGTTATCAATCAACCATTATCAGGCCTTAGAGGTTAAAGCATTTGCCCTCATGTTTTATTATGTGGCTTCTAGGGATTACAGCAGGTGATCTTAAATCGGCGGCCAGCGATATTACTGCCCTCTGATAGATCGCCTTAGGTTCTGTGCCGATTCTTTCCCTTCTCACAGCCTTAACTTTATGGGGCGTACATGTGCTTCTACATAAGCCATTTCTGCCCACTGGTGCTGTAATTGGCTGAAAATCTCTAAAGAGTTAACCCTCATAGATCGGAAAACCCCTCTCCAGAGAGAGGGGTTGTCTTGTTTATTTATTCCGGAACAGGTCAGATAATGGAAAACTCAACTTATCTTCCAGATATTGATCGGTGGCCAAAATATTAGAAGAAAGTTTCTGCATCCATATTTCCTCTGCGGCAGGATCATTCAGATGCTGCTTGTGCGGCAGAGGATAAGGCAACTGTAAATAAAAATTCCAGAAACTCACCTGATCCAGGTCACGTACCAGCACATATTGATTATCCTCGGTGCATTTGATCAGATTCTGTTTTTCAAACATGTCCACATAGCTAGGCCAGCGTCCAATTTCGTCCTGTCCCAAAACCTCGAGTGCTTCGGCTTCACTGACACATTCACCCGTTTTTTGTTTTTTATAAAATAGTGCCAGTAAATCCAGCAATATAATCATCGGATGGCGTTTGCAGTCACGGCCAGATTCAAAAGCGGTCAGGGCATAACTAATCTCTACGCCCAGCAGGATAATATTCCATGACAGATAAATCCACAGCAGAAAAATCGGTATGGCTGCAAAAGCACCATAGATAATTTCGTAGCTGGTAAAGTTGGTCATCACAAAACCAAACAGGTTCTTGAGCAGCTCAAATACGCTTGCACTAAACAGGCCCGCAATCAGGGCAGATTTGATCGGTACACTTCGGTTGGGAATGGTCCAGTTTAAAATAAAAAAACCCAGGACCGTTAAAGAAAAAGAAATGATCCAGAGTAGAAAAGTTCCATTCAATTCATATCCGGTAAAATTATTGCTCAGAACATTGAGTGAAGCCAAAGTTGAGGAAATGACAAAGGCACTGCCCAGTAAAATGGGACCAAGCGAGATAATGGTCCAGTAACGCATAAAGCCTATGAGTCCACCACGAGTTTTATTGACCCGCCAGATCCGGTTAAAAGCAGTTTCAATGCTGCTGAGCATCAGGATGGTGGTCACAAATAAAAACAGCACACCAATCACGGTTAAATTGCTGGATTTATCAGTAAATGCACTGAGCGCCTTGTCAAAAGCAATCGTGGTTTTGGGTAAAAAGTTACTATAAATTAGCTGTTGTAACTGTTGTCGGGCTGGCTCCAGGGCTTTAATGGAGGAGATGATGACAAGAAAGACTGTCAGCATAGGCACCACCGCAAATAGGGTGGTATAGGTTAATGAACCCGCCTGTTCCCGGCAACGATCATGTTCAAAGCGGCCAAGGACAAACAGAATAAATTGAAACCAGTGTTTCTCATAAAAAGGTAACTTCTTTATATAATCCAAAATCATCTGTACTCAATCTCGATTTTTCTAGTCATCATGTATTTTCCCTGACCAGCTTAACCAAAAAAGATGCAAAATACCGTATAGTTTTATTTTTTAGTAATGAATAAGAGTCAGCATGCAACCTTATATCCTTGTTTTATATTACAGCAAATATGGCTCGACCAAAGAAATGGCACATTTGATTGCAAATGGTGTAGAAGCCGCAGGCATGGCAGTAAAAATCCGGACTGTTCCAAATCTTGCCACCGTGGTCACTCAGGCGGAACCCAGTATTCCGGCAGAAGGGGATATTTACTGTACGATTGAGGAACTGGCGCAATGTTCAGGTCTGGCCTTAGGTTCGCCGACACGTTTTGGCAATATGGCCTCTGAAATGAAATATTTTTGGGATCAGACCACCAGTCTATGGTTGAATGGAGCCTTGCATGGCAAGCCGGCCTGTGTGTTTACCGCATCAGGCTCAATGCATGGCGGACAGGAAAGCACGTTGCTGACCATGCTGCCGCCTTTGTTTCATCATGGCATGTTGATTATAGGATTGAGTAATGCGGTGCCCGCCTTATCGAATACCAAAACGGGTGGCACGCCTTATGGTGCCAGTCATGTCAGTGGGCCACGCCATGATCAAGGCTTAAGTCAGGATGAAAAGATTCTTTGTGAGGTACAAGGTAGACGACTGGCCGAAGTTGCCTTAAAACTGCATCAGGGTTAAGCGTTTAAATTCAAGAGGAAATGAGGAAATCATTTCCTCAACTGGCTTAGTCTGTTTTTTGATCTTTTAGGCTAAATCTATGTTTGCAGCTTAGGCACTGGTGGTCTAAAAAGAGGTTACGGTCTACCGATACACCGGCTTTTTTACCGAGGAAATTGCCTACCACTCCACCAGTAATGCCTACGCTAATGGCTCCGACGAAGGTACCTACCGTACCGCCTACAATCACGCCCAAAGGCCCGGCAACTGTCCCGATGGCGGCTCCAATCGAAGCTCCGGATGCTGCACCTCCTACGGTTCCCGCCGTCGCTCCTGCTGAAGCTAATAATACACCACCGGTTTTTTTTAATAATTGCTCATGGTCGCGTTTTTCGATGTCGGCCGAACTACATTTAGGACATTGCATAGGTTTTTCCATCAACAATTGGTATTGGTTTATCTAGAGTAGATGACTGTTATGAAGCACATGAATCAATTATTCATTATAGCTAATGGTATAGCGAAGCATGATAAATGCTCTATCAGGAAGCTGCTATATTGATTTAATTCTAGATGAATTCACGCTAAGGCATTGTATCTTAGCTGTAAATAAACTCATATTTCAATCAAGTAACCCCCTGCATATCAAAAATAAAGGGTGACACGGTATCAGACCACAACACTGATTTTGATGAAGCATCCGACTGAAAGCTGAGGGTGCTTAAATGATTGCTGCTGATCCTTATGCTGGACTTAAAGGATTGACTCAAGATGGAAGATATTGATCTAAGTCTAAACCTGCAAAGCCTGAGGTGTATATTGCGTTAATCTGGCTATAAATAAACTGGATAGTGACTGATTAACTATATTTTCAATAGAATTTGATATTTATACTTATTGAGTAGATGTTTAAATAGAAACATAATTTATCTTTAAAAATAAAAAGAATAATAGCTCCTATTTTTTTAGAGTTTTTTTATTATGTGATTTAATTCCTGTTAGATGTATTGGGTATAAATTGGATAAAACGAAATAAGCATCTTAGAACAGAGGATATTAAGACTATAAAAATGTTTAAAAAAAGCGCCAGATCTGGCGCTTTTAAATGAAATGCTAGAACTTAGTCACGTACGAAATTAACCGTACCATTGGTCAGCGACTTTACACGTGCCAATGATTCAACACGATAGCCTTTTTCAAGTAACAGTTCACGGCCTGGCTGGAAGGATTTTTCAATCACAATACCAATACCGACAACTTCAGCCTTCGCTTGATGAATCAGGTCAGCCAGACCTAGCGCAGCCTGACCATTTGCCAGAAAGTCATCAATGACCAGAACTTTATCGGTTGAGCTGATGTGTTTGTTAGAAATGGCAATCGTACTTTCAGTCTGTTTGGTAAACGAGAATACCTTAGAACGGTATAAATCCTCTTTTAGCGTTAAAGACTGATATTTACGTGCAAAAATCACGGGAACACCCAGTTCCAAACCTGCCATTACAGCAGGGGCAATACCAGAGGCTTCAATAGTAATAATTTTGGTAATACCGCTATCTTTAAACAGACGCGCAAATTCTTGACCAATTTGCTGCATCATTACAGGATCGATTTGGTGATTTAAGAAAGAATCAACTTTCAGAACTTCTTCAGACAGAACGATACCTTCAGCCAAGATTTTCTGTTCTAGTGCATGCACGGGGAGAATCCTCAAAAGCAGGTGCTTTTTCAAGCAAAAGCGTATTGTAAAAAGCACCCGGAAAAAATCAAGCTAAATTCAACAAAAACCTTAGTTGCTTGCCCCTTTATAGTCGGTGAGGAGTAAACCATAGGAAGTTTTCTTGTCAACATGCGTCACTTTGACTGGCAGATAGTCAAGTTTAGGGGCAAGCCAGAAAATAGTTTCACGACCTGCCTTGCTGTGTTTCATCACCACCTTGACAGTATTAAAAGTGCCGTATTGAGTCGTAATATTTTCTGTACCCTGTTTGACAAATTTGCGAGGCTCGATTTCTTTAGCATCCGCAATATAATAGTTGGATTTTAAACCTGATCCTTTCAAATCCTCACGAATCTGCAACTCGGCATTCAGTTCATCCAGTACATCTGCTTTCCAGGCAAAAGAGCGCTTTTCATCGTCTTTCTGAGTCTGAACTGTTTTACTGGAAGGGTTGAAATTTATTGTCAAGGTGTTGTTATGTACCAGAATTTTGCTACTACGCTTGAAACTGCTTGAACCAATCTTGCCATTATTAAAGGAAAAACGGCTGGTTTCTGTAGCAGACGCAATTCCTCCGGCTTTGGCGGCAAACACATAAGTCCAGTTGTTGCCAGATTTGCTGAGGGTACGAGTCGCAGAACCCAGATTTTTGCCATTATAATTAAATTGATAACTGGCCTGAAAGGGCGCAATAGCAAAAGCCTGGCTCATTCCAGTGAATAACAGTACAGTGCTTAAACCGGCAGTTATTCCTAAAGTCTTGAATACCGTTTTTGCCATACCTAAGTTTCCTGTGTTATTTAAACAGCGCATCTATTGTTAAGTTTACGCTTTATTATTTGGGTGAAATATGGAAATTGAAGGGAGATGCGCCTCAAAACTGTATATTTCATGTAGTTTTTTTCGATTTTGGATAAAAAATAACATGCTTTTTATTTTAAGCAGGATCTTTTTGTCTGATGGGCGTCACTTTATCGTCATCCACCTCATCATTATCCATGTCATTACTTCTTGTTTGGGAAAGCTTGCTGAACAGGGCCGTGAGGTTAACGTTGCCGATGACCACCAGTTCCGCTTCACGTAATACGGCGTGATTGACATGAACTTTGGCCAGGGTGTCAATTACAGAGCGGTTCTTGCCTAGCCAGCGATTCAGATCTAAATACAATAAGTCATCGATTACTTTAATTACGCCTAGTTTTTCCAGAATCATGCCGAGCGGATCTTTGTTTAAAACACGCTGATAGAAAAACAGCGCAAAGCGAACCCCCAATTTATAGAAAATATTCGGATATTTGGCATCAATCAGTTGGGTATCACTGATCTGCTCAAATACAATCAGTTGGGTTGCCTTATTTAGCTCCATCTGCACCAGTTTCAGGTCTACTGATAAAGTTACTACTAGTCCCTTGTAGTCCAGTGTGGCATACAGGCGTAACCAGTCATCATGCAGATCGGCATGCAGATCTTTAAGAGCAGCAACGTTGTCGGTGACAAAGCGCTGGAAGGTGGCATTCAGGAAAACTTGTGATAATGGAAATTCACGCTCATCCTCAATAAATCCCTCGGCCTTTTGATAGGCTTGACGGAGTCGTTGAGAAATATTGGAAATAAGCGTTTGCATACTGAAGCATCCTGGCGGTTATATTTTTTGATTCGGAAGTTATCTTGTCGAATTATATAAAAAATACAAGAGTTCACGCTTGAAGTTTAGCAAAATAAATTGCACCATTTTTAGGGTTTTGGTTATGTAGCGTTAATGGTTTGATGCAATTGGCATTTTTAAAAATAAAATGTGATGTCATTTTGCTTAAATGGCGCTGTGAATATTTTTTTGGGGAATGAACTCGGCCTGAGTTCGGCAAATGTGATGAATCATGATATTAATGCCTCTGGTTAAAGTCTGGTGGAAAGATCCAGTTTTTAGCAGTGCCGTGCTGGCAGCAGTGGTCTTGCATCTGGTGGTGCTGACTCTGGAATTTGCAATGCCGCAGGATGAGAAAACCTCGACCAAGGAAATTGCCGTGAGCCTGCGTCAAAGTGAAAATAAAGTTGAGCAGGCAGATTTTCTGGGGCAGACAGATCAACAGGGTTCAGGCAAGTTCCGCGAAGTACATCGTATGTCGAGCGATCAGCCATCGCCTTTTGCGGAACAAAAGGCCGGGGAAGAGCAGCAGGACAGCCCGGATATGCTGCAACAGCAGCGTGAGCTAAGTTTTGAAGAAAAAGTCCTGATGACTACTTTAAGCTGGCAAAAACAGGCGGAAGAAAATCAGCGGAAGAAAATGCAGGAACAGCTCAATAGCCAGTTCCAAGCCAAAGCCGCCATGGTCGCAAGTCTGGAAGCGCAATATTTACAGCGACAGCAAAACTTTAGTCGTCAGCAAAAGATTAAAACGGTGGATGGTATTCAGGCCAAGCAGGATGTGTCAGCGGCTTATCTGGAAAAATTCCGTCAAAAAGTAGAGTTTTATGGTAACCGCTATTATCCGGATGCGGCCCGACAGCAAAATCTGGCTGGTGAAGTGCGCCTGATGGTCATTTTAAACCAGAACGGTGGAATTCGGGCGATTCGCCTGATTGACAGTTCGGGACATCATTTGCTGGATGAAGCAGCCAAAGCATCAGTGCGTAAGGCTGCACCTTTTGGGGCTTTTGACAGCAAGATGAAGGATATTTCTGAACTGCGTATTATCCGAACCTGGCGCTTTGATCCGGCAGAGGCAGAATTTGAAGTACGTTAATCCGGCGCTGTTTCATAATGGCGTAGTGCCTTGCAGACATCCATGCTGAAATAGCAATACCAGTTCTCTTTACCGAATTGTTGCGCGGCCTGGTGTTCAGCGTCCTGATGCCAGGCATGAATATCCTGCAGGCTGCTCCAGTAGGAAAGTGCAATCTCAGTTATTCCTTTAGTTAAACTTTCAAAATCCTGAAATTATTTTTCCACACGATGATAATAACCGTGTTCTCCAGAACTGTTCCAAATCACATTTAAAAATTTGCCTTCAATTTTCAGATGCTTTGGAAAAATCCTCAGATGCTTTTTATATTTACGCTCAGGTTTTAAACCGATGCAGTTGCCATTTTTCCACCATCTACCTTCAGCATATTGCTCTAGGGCTCCATAAGCCATATACCATTTAAATTTACCTTCAGGCAATAACAGCATTTCAGAGCCTGTTTCCATGACGCCATTTAAATAATAATGACCTGTCCAGACTTCATCTGCCTTTTGAAATTGGGTTTCTTTACATACCGTCTTTGAACTTGCATAAAGCGTTGAAGATAGAAGCGAAGTGCCCACGAGTAGCAATACCAGAAGAATCTTTTTCATTTTTATCCTGAACTTTAGCTCAGCATCTTTATGGTTATGAGCTGTATTTTATCAACTTTAGTTGAATTAAGTAGCATTGACTTGATTGCTATTTACAGGCATAAAAAAGCGAGCCTAAGCCCGCTATTCTTAATAGTAAAATCTTAATTTTGTTCCAGATAAGGATTGTCAATACCAAGTTTAGCCAGAATGTCGATTTCAATACCTTCCATTTCTTCGGCATCTTCATCTGAAGTTTCGTGATCATAACCCATTAAATGTAATATGCCATGCACCAGCATATGGGTGAAATGTGTCAGAGGAGTTTTGTCTTGCTCAGTGGCTTCCTGTAAGACCACTGGAATACAAATTACCAGATCGCCAATCGGAAAGGCATCCAGAAATTGTGCCATTTCATCTGGAATATCACTGGGAAAGGACAAGACATTGGTCGGTTTATCTTTGCCACGATATTCCAGGTTGAGCTTATGACTTTCATCATGATCGACACAGGCAATCCCCATTTCGCAATCACTTTGGGTGCCGATATGGCGTAATACAGTTTCTGCGACTTTTTTAATATAGGCACGTTTCAGCACCAGCTCAGGTGACTGAAAGTTTTGCTGCAAGGAAAGATTGAGTTTCAAAATGAATCCTTAAATGATTTAGTCTTGATGCTGCTCATCCGCTTTTGCATCATTGTCCGCAACTAAGGCTTCTTGACGGGCTTTGCGTTCCGCACGCTGTTCTGCCGTTAGACGTTGCTGTTCGCTATCCCAGCCTTCATAGGCCTCAACAATTTTCTGTACCAATTGATGACGTACCACGTCGCGTGAGTGGAAGCGAGTAATATGAATTTCTTTGATCTTGTCAATGACACGTAAGGCATGCGCCAACCCAGATTGTTGACCACGCGGTAAATCCACCTGCGTGATGTCACCAGTGATAACCGCACGCGAACCAAAACCCAAACGGGTCAGGAACATCTTCATCTGTTCTGGTGTGGTGTTTTGTGCTTCATCTAAAATGACAAAGGAGTGGTTTAAAGTCCGACCACGCATATAAGCCAGCGGTGCCACTTCGATAATTTGACGTTCAATCAGCTTGGCCACTTTTTCAAAGCCCAGCATTTCATACAGGGCATCGTAAAGAGGACGCAGGTAGGGATCAATTTTTTGGCTCAAGTCACCTGGCAAAAAGCCGAGTTTTTCACCGGCTTCAACCGCGGGACGCACCAGTAGAATACGCTGGATTTCATTACGTTCCAGCATATCGACAGCAGCTGCTACTGCAAGATAGGTTTTACCCGTACCGGCAGGGCCAATACCAAACGAAATATCACTTTGCAAAATGCGCTGAACATAACGCTTCTGGTTGGCACCACGCGGATTAATGCGTCCTTTACGGGTTTGTAACCAAACGGCATCCAGACCAGTATGTTCCTGATCTTCAATATCTTCCTGAAGCTCGCGGTCAGTCTGACTGCCTTGAATCATCATATGCAGGGTGTCGGCACTGATTTGCTGGCTATGTTCAGATTCTTCGTGCAGGCGCTGTAAGAGCGTTTCCGCTCTTTCTACAGCATCGATTCCACCATCGATAAAGAAACTTTCACCTCGATGGGAAATTTTGACATCTAAACGTTGTTCAATTTGCTTCAAATGACCGTTATAAGTACCCAAAACGGCTTGTAAACGGTCAATTGAAATTCCAGGGAAAGCTACTGTACGTCGAATCGTTGCAGTCAAGAGTGTTCCTTATACAAGTGTCGGTATATCCCCTACATTACGCCACGTCAGGCTCAAGATTCAAGAGTTCACCGTAAACAAAATTTAAAGTTTTAATTTCGGTAATTTCAATTTCGGCAAAACGTCCAACCCAAGCTGGATCGCCAATAAATGAGACCAAACGGGTATTATCAGCCGTGCCTATAAGCAGGTTTGGATCTTTATCGGATACTTTCTCAATCAGCACACGCTGAATGCAGCCGAGCATGGCATCGGTTTTCTCAATACTTGAATGTTTAATCCATTGCTGAACTTTAGCCAGACGTTCTTTTTTCACGGCTTCAGGTGTGGTGTCTTCAAGCTCTGCCGCCGGTGTGCCAGGGCGTTTTGAATAGATAAAGCTATAAGAGTGATCAAAGTCCAGGTCTTGGATAAACTGATAGGTTTCTGCAAAGTTTTCATCAGTTTCACCCGGGAAGCCAATGATAAAGTCTGACGACAGGTGCATATCGGGACGGACTTTACGCAGCTTGGCAATCTTTTCGATATAGACATCAATGGTGTGGTTGCGCTTCATCGCTTGCAGAACATCATTGGAGCCGCTTTGGACCGGCAAATGCAGGTGTGACACCATCTGTGGCAGATCGCGATAGCACTGGATCAGATCATCATTGAATTCCAGTGGATGCGAAGTGGTATAACGGATGCGGCCAATACCCGGAATTTCTGCAACTAAACGTAACAAGTCGGCAAAGGTACAGATGTTGCCGTCAAAAGTTTCCCCACGGTAGCCATTGACGTTTTGACCGAGCAGCGAAACCTCACGTACGCCTTTTTCAGCCAGACCTGCAATTTCTGCCAGCACATCATCCAGCGGGCGAGAAACTTCTTCACCACGCGTATAAGGTACGACACAGAATGAGCAATATTTTGAACAGCCTTCCATAATCGACACAAAGGCCTTATAGCCTTCCACACGCGGTTCAGGCAGGAAGTCGAATTTTTCAATATCGGGAAAGGAAATGTCTACCAGTTTGATTTTTTCTTTTTTAGGTTTTTCGACCTGTTCAAAATGCTGATCGAGCATTTGCGGTAAACGGTGCAGGGTTTGTGGACCAAAAATCATATCCACATAATTGGCACGTTTTTGAATATTGTCGCCTTCCTGAGAGGCCACGCAACCACCGACCCCGATAATCAGATCAGGATTCTGTTCTTTGAGCTTGCGCCAGCGGCCCAGTTCAGAAAAGACTTTTTCCTGTGCCTTTTCACGGATTGAGCAGGTGTTCATAAGCAGTACATCGGCTTCTTTGGGATTGCTGGTCAGGACATAACCATGTGAGTCGCCCAACAGGTCTGCCATACGATGACTGTCATACTCATTCATCTGACACCCTTGCGTTTCGATATACAGCTTTTTGACTGAAGGATCGCTGGCTAGGGTGTGCGCTGGCTGGGTAACAGTGTTTTCTGAGGCAGCTGGGGCACCATTCGGAATGAAGGTTTGAACCGTCATGAAGGCTCCTACAAAATAATAGCTCGAATGTGAATGAACTGGCAGTTGATGAACACGCAGCTCAAGAAGGATTCAGTTCACAGATTGAAATCTTTAAATGGCGCGTATTTTAGCAGGAAAGTGGTTTAAACTTATAGCCTAAATTAGGGGTGGAAAAATATTCATTGACAGACAAAAATAATCTGAAGATTAAAACTGCTGAATTATTAGGTTACATAACTGAACAATACAATTGGTTATAATCTGCTAGCAAGCTCTTATGATAAGCAGCATATGCTCGGCACAAAATTGATGATAGAAGGCAGCTGGATGTTAAAAGGTACTCAAAACATACGCAAATACTATAAGTTAATGACCTTAAGTTTCGCCTGTATCTATGCGGCAAATACCCAGGCTGCCGAAGCACAGTTTAATGATGCCTTACGTGCTGCAAATGCAGGAAATACTCAACTCTTACAACAATATCGACTTGCTATGCAAAATGACGTGTTGGGCTACTATCCGGAATACTGGATTCTGAACCAGAATCTTGCCTTGCAGCCGGCCAACCAGATCATCAACTTTGTACAGCGCTATCCACACTCCGCCATGGCTGAAAAGCTGGCAGCCGATTATGTCGAAGAAAAAGTTAAAATGGCTGACTTTGCTGCAGCCCAACCGGTTTTACAATATGTGACCAATGCTGACCGGGCTGAAGCCTGTGCAATCGCACAAGTGCGTGCCAAAAGTGGTGATCCCTTAGTCTATGCCGAATTTAAGGATGTTTGGCTAACAACAAATTCCCAGCCAGATTCATGCAATGGCTTGGGCCGCATGATGTTATCCAGTCCACTTATGACTACGGAAGACCGTCAGCAGCGCCTGTGGGTGCAGTTGCGTGCCGGTCAGTCTGGACAAGCCATCGCGACGGCGCAAGATTTGGGTCTGAATCTGTCTCTGGCCCAGCTAAATAGCATTCAGGCCAATCCAACCGCTTATTTATGGTCGGCACCAAAAAGTACGACTGTTGACCATGCTTATCTGGTATATGCCTTAGGTCGCTTGGCAGATACTGATCTGAATTCGGCCTTATCAATAGTCAAGCGGACTACTGAAGGAACTCCAGCAGAAGTACAAAAAGCCCTGTTTCGGACAGTAGGTTATATCGGCGGCACGACTGTCATGAAAAATAACTATAACCGTGAAGTGCTGAATGCGCTGGATGCCAGTTATGGGTTGCCATTTAGCTCGGAAGAAGCTGAAATCTATGCCCGTCAGTCGATTCGTTTTGGTGCCTGGGAGAGTCTGATTCGTGCGATTGACGCCATGAACGTGAACCAGAAACAGGAAGACCGCTGGCAATACTGGCTGGCGCGTGCCAGCGAGCAGCGT
>NZ_SMTB01000061.1:0-16990 GCF_006864105.1 Acinetobacter sp. RF14B
ATCCCCAGAAGACGTGCTGCCAGTCCCCCCGGTCCGGCCACATAGCCGCCAAAGCCAGCGACTGCATCGACTTTCAGACGCTTCATATGCTGCATGGCACTTAAAGTGGCTTTTAAAATTTTAAAAGGTGCCAGGGCTTTACGAACAAAACCGTTACCACGTACCCCTTGAATATCAATTTGATAAATAGGAATGTGATGATTTTTTAATAGACGGTTTTCCATGCCTGCCGGAGTCGCCAACCAAGACACTTGAATGCCTTGTTGTTGTAAATCTTTTGCAACGGCTAACGCTGGAAACACATGTCCACCCGTACCTGCGGCCATCATCATGACATGTTTAGGCTGTTTTTGTTGAGCGTCAGTCACGGTCTAATTCTTCAATACTAAAAATGGAACAGGAAATCTGATTTTAAGCAATCAATTGTAATCACAATCGTCAGGCCTTGAAAGGATATTTACTTTATTTCAACACGCCTTTAATTGTTTTTTTCATGCGAATTGAAAGTTTAAACTAGTTTTATTATCAGGTCTGCACTTTTTCCTAGACTTCAGTGAAGTATCATGATCATTTTAAACTATTTTCTGACGAAGAGAGTTATAGGTATAAAGAGACGATGACTTGGTTCTGCAAGGTTTTCTCTGGACAGTTGATCCTCTTTGTCGTCCTAGTGACTTGCTGCGCTAAGGCTTAAAAAGATATAAATTTCGTTCACACTTCATGTTCTTCATACGTCATCAGTTTTTCTCAACTCACTCCTCGATTGCTTAGGCAAACTTTCTGCAGTCATTCCCATCCCTCAACAGGATTTAGGCTGGAGCTTTACTCAGGCCGGTTTCTCGCCGGATTCAACCAACCGCAGCTTTATAATTTTTCCGCTTTATTGAAGGGATCGGATTTCTTAGCCTTGCTGTATACGCACCCGCTATTTTAAAACGCATCCGCCCACCGGATACACTGAATTTTAACAGGGCCCATAATTACAGCTAGTCTTACCCCTTCTAGGCATATTAACAACGCTGCGGTTAGTGGGGTGAGTTAAGCGCTCTGCCCAATAAAAAAAGAGCCTGATTTCAGGCTCTTTTTAAGTTCCTAGATTCGCATTTAAATTTGACTGGCCTGACCGGCTTCAAGTACGGCAAACAGATCGTCCGCAATCGACGTGCCAAACTGGTCATCAATCTCACGAATACAGGTGGGACTGGTGACATTAATTTCTGTGACATAATTGCCAATTACATCCAGTCCAACAAAAACCAGTCCTTTTTCACGTAAGAATGGACCAACTTTCGCTGCAATGGCCTTATCATGGTCCGTAAGTGGGCGGGCTTCTCCACGGCCGCCTGCAGCCAGATTACCGCGCACTTCCCCATTTTGTGGAATACGGGCCAGACAATACGGTACCGGTTCACCATCAATCATTAGAATACGCTTATCACCATCGACAATTTCCGGAATATAGCGCTGTGCCATAATCGGCTGGGTGCCATTATTGGTCAGCATTTCAATGGTTGAGCCAATATTAATCCCATCCTGATAAAGACGGAAAATCCCGGTGCCTCCCATCCCGTCTAGCGGTTTTACAATCACATCCACATGCTGCTTCAGGAAATCACGGATCAGACTTTGCTGTGACGTCACCAAGGTAGGAACCTGCAGTTCCGGGAACTGGGTCGCAAACAGCTTTTCATTACAGTCACGTAAGCTTTGGGGCTTATTGATAATCCACGCCCCTTCACGTTCTGCCTGCTCCAGAATATAGGTGGTATAAACAAAGTTCATATCGAATGGCGGGTCTTTACGCATTAACACCACGTCATAACTGGCCAGCGATTCTTTTTGTTTTTCGCCCAGCTCATAATAGTGCCCATAGTCTTCAAACACCTGTAATGGCGCGATCAGGCCAAAGGCTTTTCCCTGATCGATATATAAATCTTGCTGTAATGCATACCCTAATTCATGCCCACGGCGTGCCGCAGCCCATAGCATCGCCATGGTGGAATCTTTTTTCAGGTTTACATTTTCGATGGGGTCCATCACAACAAGTACGCGCATGTGTCTATGCTCTTTTTAAAAATGACTTGGCGAGCAGTATAGCCTGTGTGAATTCTTTTGTTTATGGTGATTTTGCATGACTTGTTTTGTATAAATACAAAGAGTTTTTGGGATAAAAGGAAAGTAGCAATGCAGCAGGCAATTATCGGCTTTCACCTGGATGAAGATCATCACTGGGTGGCAGAACTGGCATGTGGGCATGGGCAGCATGTACGCCACAATCCTCCCTGGCAAAACCGTCCCTGGGTAATGACCGAGCAGGGCCGTCAGGAAAAACTGGGGCTGCTCTTAGACTGCAAAAAGTGTGAGGAAACCGGCTCAATGGCTTAAGAGAAAAACCTAAAATCTCTCTCCCCTGCCAATGCTCACAAAAATCATGCAATTCCAGATTTGCTAATTTGCAGAACTATGCTTATGCTTTTATGGCTTCAGTATGCAGCAAGATAAGGTCAATGTTCGGCACACGGTTTGTAAAACAGCTCTGGTTGATGCTGCTGATGGTATTTGCCATCGGCTGGAGCGGTGTGTCTGTAGCATCCACCAAAACCATGCACCTGATCTTGCCTGCTGAAACCACCACCCATACGATGCCAATGGCAGCCAATCATGAGTTTCTGGATTCAGCTCATGAATCGCAGGCCTTTGCCTCGAGCCACTGTGACTCTGGAATCGCCACGCACCAGGACTGTCTGGATTGTGGCTATAGTGCCTGTCAAAGCCTGATCACGGGCTTAAATATGCATCCGCCTGAACTGCACAGCTTTAATATCCAGTTCGCAGAAAAAACCGCCCTCCCCATTTATAGCGCCCAGCATCTCGCCGGTTACTGGCAGGAAATTTTACGTCCACCCAAAGCTTGATCCTGATTTTTTAAATTTTTTATTAAATGAAGGATAAAGTTATGTTGATTAAATTTTCCCAATACCTGTGTCTGGGCATCTCGCTGATGTCGCCGTCTGCCATATTTGCAGCCGTGAAAGAATATCATCTGGTGATTGATGAAAGTCCGGTCAATCTCACGGGTAAAACCGTGCAGCGGATTAGTGTCAATGGCCAGTTCCCTGCGCCACTGCTTGAGTTTGAAGAAGGCGATGACGCGGTGATTCATGTCAAAAATAACCTGAAACATCAGGATAGCTCGATTCACTGGCATGGGCTGCTTTTGCCTGGCCTGATGGATGGTGTGCCTGGATTTAACGGTTTTCAGGGCATCAAGCCCAAGCAGGAATTTACCTATCGCTTTAAGGTTCGCCAGCATGGTACTTACTGGTATCACGCCCATTCCAAAGGTCAGGAACAGGACGGCTTATATGGTGCTCTGGTGATTTATCCCCAAGCCCAAACAGCGCTTCCTGCACATGAAAAAAACGAACGCGAATATGTAGTCATGCTGTCAGACTTTCATGAACAGGGCAGCCAGCAAATTCAGAATAACCTGAAAAAATCAGCCGAGTATTATCAAAACCAGCGTGAAACCCTGAGCGATGTCTGGAAACAGGTCAAACGTGATGGCCTTAAAGCAACCTGGTCGGACCGAAAAATGTGGAACCAGATGCGCATGCTAAAAACCGATCTTTCAGATGTCACGGGTTATACATTTTTGGTCAATGGAAAAACCCCGCAACAAAACTGGACGGGACAATTCCAACCGCATGAAAAAGTCCGGCTACGTTTTATCAATGCCTCCGCCATGTCTTTCTTTGATGTGCGTATTCCACATCTGAAAATGACTGTGATCAGTGCAGATGGCCAACCGGTACAGCCAGTAGAAGTCGATGAATTCCGTATCGGCACGGCAGAGACTTATGATGTGGTGGTCGAGCCTACAGCTGCCCATTACCAGATTGAGGCCGAATCTATTGACCGTTCTGGTTTTGCGATTGGTAGCCTGCATAATGCTGCATTTCCAGCCAATACAGCGATGCATCTGCCAGCCTCACGCCCACGCGCTTTACTCACAATGGAAGATATGGGGCATGGCCAGGAACACAGCAACATGCAAGGCAGTGAACACTCGTCTATGCAACATACTGTAGCTAACGCTGATCAACACAGCCAACACAGCCAACACAGCCAACACAGCCAACACAGCCAACACAGCCAACATCATGATGCTCCGGCTTCTGCCCCAGAATCACAACCGGTGTATGGCTGGGCCAATGCCTCCACACCTGTTGGGCATAAAGCCTTGCAATATAGTGACTTAAAATCCCTGACCCCCCAACCGGATACCCGCCCCGCAGAGCGTGAACTGGTCATTCGTCTGGGTGGAACCATGGAGCGCTATATCTGGACCATCAATGGTAAAAAGTTCAATGAGGCAGAACCACTGCAGGTCAAGTTTGGTGAACGGATCCGCCTGAAATTTATCAATGACAGCATGATGGCGCATCCCATGCATTTACATGGCATGTTTATGCAGCTGGAAAATGGCCAGTCTTCCTCGGTGATGCCTAACAAACATACGGTAGTCGTACCGCCAGGAAAAACGGTGACCACCTTATTAACTGCTGACGAACTGGGAGAATGGGCAATTCATTGCCATCTGCTCTATCACATGAGTGCCGGGATGATGAACAAGCTGATTGTGGCGCAGGTCGATGACACTATAGCATCAGCGCCCACTGCTTCCCCGAAGTCCACAGTTAAACTGGCAGCCGAGCAAGGAGAGAACCATGCACATCACTAACCTCTTGTTAAGATCCATGTTAAGCACTGCCCTTAGCTTGGCCAGTTTCGCCACCATGGCAGCCAATGAACCTCATCATCACGGGCAGACAGCTCATGCTCCTCTGGTCACCTTACCGCAGCAACCTGAAAGGCAGCCGGCGATCAACGCTTCGGATAGCACACATGATCACCGTCAAGAACACGGTGGGCAGATTTATAGCCGGCTGGTACTGGACCAGAAATGGCAACTGAACTCAGATGGGGATGGCGCATTAAAATCAGACAACGAACTGCGGATCGGGACTGATGAAAACAAGTTGGTACTCAAGCTCCATGCAGACAAAGCCGAGTCTGCACAGGCTGAATATGATATCAAGACTTTATATAGTCGCAATATTTCAGACTTCTGGGATGCTCAGGCCGGCGTACGCTATCGTCAGGAAAATCTGGCTGCTCCTTCTACAGGCCAGCAGGTAGAACGTCTGGATGCTGTCTTTGGCTTGCATGGCTTGGCACCCTATTTTTTTGAAACCGATGCATATCTGTATATTGGCGAAGATGATTTTGTCGGTCTCAGCCTAGAAACAACGCGTGATCTGCTACTCAGCCAGAAGCTGATTATACAACCTTATGCCGAACTGGATGTAGTGCTGCAGGATCAGGCACGCAATGCCAAAAAGACTGGCCTAAGTCACGCGGTTCTTGGGCTGGAGACCCGATATGAAATCAATAAAAAAGTCATGCCCTATGTAGATATTGCCTATCAGTACGCTAAGGGAGATGACAAAACAGCCTGGCAGGAGAGTACAGACTCGGAACAAGGCTGGTGGTATGGCGCAGGCCTGAGAATGATCTTCTAAAGCCATCAGGTGAAGGATTTAACCTGAGTGAAGTAACACAACTATTTCCGCGAAGTTCACAGCTTTCACTTGTTTTAATAAGGTTTTAAATTAGATTGCTGTGAACCTAGCGCTATTCGCTGTGCGCTTAGGAGGCTGTCAAAACTTTCGATCCTACTTAGGCCCATGATCATACTGCTGAAGTATGCAACAGCGCGTGATCAAGACATCGCTGAGTCAATTGGGATTCCTCACCCTAGATTTGAGAAACACGATCAAATCATAACCAGCGATTTTTAGTAGATACACATAATTCAACAACACCTAAACTTGCAGTCCAAGTCACATATTCAAATACTCTCAATGCCCTACGTACAATAGAAAAGATAGAATGAAGCACTGTCTGATTAAATGGCTCGGCTCGCTTTTGCCTAGCTTTCAGATGTACCAGTCATATAGATATCAAAGAATGCTTAGTTTCTCTAAACTCCGAAGGTGAAATCCCCACCCATTTTTTAAAAGCACGTGTAAAATTGGTGGGTTGTTCATAACCTAAATATTCGGCAATTTGCTGAATACTCATATCACTTTTCGTCAGTAAGTCTTTTGCAGCGTGTAATCTCATTTCATCCAAAAGACTGGAATAGGTTGTCCCTACATTGTGTAAGTTTCGTTTAAGTGTACGACTTGAAACCGCCATACTTTTTGCAATTTCCTCTAAACTTGGATAACCTTTTCTTGGCGTTAAAATGAGTTTAGACTTTACTTGTAAAGTTATATCACTGATTTTCTGGACGAAATATTGCTGTTCGATTTTACATTGTTGCAATGCTTGCTGATAGGCAATTGGATCGGCCATGTAGATTGGTATATATAATATTTCCGTTTCAAAATGAATCATATTATTCGGCTGATTAAATTGAATAGTGGGGAGCATCTGCCGGTATTTAGCGTGATAGTTGGGTTCAGACCAGTCAAAGTCTATACCTACTTTTGAATAATCTTCATGTGTTAGAAACTTAGCAGCCTGTACAGCCCCAATCATTATGCATTCATAAAAAAAACGTCTTAATATAAAAATCTGCTCCGCTTGACTCGCCATGACAGGATGTAATTCTGTAATTTCTAAAGAAGACTGATTTGGGTTCTCATGAAAAGTAATTTGATAATGTCGCAAACGCATCGTAAAAAACTGTAAAACCAGCTCAATGGCCTGTTTTAAATTCGCACAACTCATCAGGGCAAATCCCATAGGACCATGAGCTGTCAACCGAAGTGCTACCCCATATTCATAACCCAGCCCATCATGATCAGTGAGTTGCAGGCTTTCCCAAACCAATCGTGACCATTGTCTCGGGGTAATTCTATCCTGTAGTAAAGCTTGGTGTGGAATTCTACTTTTTCTGAGCAGGTCGGTACTGTCTATCCCTTTTTTCGCCATGATTTCAAGCAAAATAACAGCATAGGAAACTGGAATACTGGCACTATTTAGAAGAAAAGGATCTTTCATCTTTTTGCTTTTAATTTTTTTGTCCCAAATTGATCAGTAGTATGGCTCAAGTCCATCTCACGCTCAAGTTCTGTTCGATGAATACTCTATCTATTATTTTGAAGAGATATTCTTATGGCACTGCCAAAAGCAAATTCAGATTTTAGAGTGGTGATTACCGGTGCTTCATCAGGGATTGGTGAGGAGCTGGCCAAACAATTTGCAAAAATGGGTTATTCATTGCTTCTGGTGGCTCGTCGCGTTGACAAGCTTGAACAACTGGCCCACAGCCTGAAACAAAAACACGCCGTCGAAGTCGATTTATATCCCTGTGACCTGGCTGATCGTCAGGCAAGAAGTAAGTTGAAGGCGTTTTTAACTACCATTCAGGTTTCAGTTTTATGTAATAACGCAGGCTTTGCGACCTTTGGTGCATTACAGGAACTCGATCCTGAACGTGAAGCAGAAGAAGTAGAAGTCAATGCAATGCCGTCACCGTCCATGATTTAACCATCGCTGTACTCCCTCAAATGATTGCACGTAAGTCAGGTGCAATCTTAATTGTGGGATCAACCTCTGGACATCAACCCACACCGGCCAACGCAACTTATGCAGCAACCAAAGCCTTTGCAAACTCATTTGCTGAATCATTACATAGTGAACTAAAAGGCACCGGTGTTAGTTGTACTTTACTTGCCCCGGGACCGACCCGTACAGAATTTACCGAAATAGCAGGCATCAGCAAAATTGAGGGGGTCGGTGGTCAACTGGTGTGGGTCAGTGCTGAACGCGTGGCAAAACAGGCCATTGAGGGCATGCGCTGTAATAAACGTATTGTGATTCCGGGCTTACTGGCTCAAGTCCAAACTGTTGGCGGGCGTTATACCCCCCGCGTGATCTTATTGCCAATTCTCAAACACGTTTTTTCGAGATTAAAATCATGAAGCAGTTTATTCAGGATATAAAAACGCCTTTGGCATTGGCCCGTTTAGGCAAGAAAATTTATCACAATGCCCAATATCTGACTGCGGTGGTTGAAGTCGATCCGAAGAAAATGGCGAAATGGTTACCCTCTGGCATGACTTTGGCAAAACCCTATCGTGCCGATCTATTCTGCGCTTATTTTCCTGACAATGTGTATACAGGTGCCTATCACGAGGCCGGTTTATTTGTGCATATCAAGGTCGGTAAAAAATACGGCATTTTCTGTCCGTGGATGATTTTGGACGACGACAGAGCGATGATTATTGGCCGTGAACTGTTAGGCTACCCGAAAAAAATCGGTGAAATCGACTGGCACAATACGGGTACACATATTGTCACCAAAGCGACATGCCGAGGCTCTACTTTAATTGAAATGAAGGCCGAGTTGGGCGCTGTATTAGCTCATGCCCCGCCCATTTTAGGTTTACCACATCGCAATATTTCAGGCGGTTTAGGCTTAGGCATTCCCAAAGAAATCCGTTTTACTCCCATCGAACATCCTATTGAAGTCCGCCAAGTCAAAATGCAGCTCCAATTCAATGGCAATGAGAATGATCCATTGCATGATATGGGATTGGGAAATGTGGTTGAGGCGCGCTTGCACCGGGTGGACTTATCGGGTGGTTTTATTCCACCAATCCAGCTGCCACGCTTAAGAACACCGCTGTTTTTACTACGACAATTTAACCCACGTATTCTTTGAAAAAAACTACTATAAACAGGTGAATTTTATGAATCAGCATGCAAAAGAAAATGTAGAAGTTAATGTTCTGGCCCAACCGTTAAAACTGGCATGTGGGATCAGTATTCCAAACCGTATTGCAAAAGCAGGCATGAGTGAGCAATTGGCTGATCGTTTTGGGGTACCGACTACCGATTTACAGCAACTTTATGCAGTATGGGCAAGAGGCGGTACAGGTCTGTTGGTCACCGGCAATGTCATGATTGACCATCAAGGTCTGGTTGAGCCACGTAATGTCATTCTTGAAAATGATCAACATTTGCAGTCGTATCGTTTATGGGTAAAAGCGGTACATGCCAATGGTGGCAAAATTATCATGCAGATTAACCATCCGGGGCGTGTTGCGGTGTTACCTTTGCTGAAACGTCCTGTTGCACCATCAGCTGTAGGTTTAGATCTGCCTGCAATAAATATTATCCGTATTCCAAAAGCCATGAGCGAAGCTGAGATTTTGGAACAGATTCAACGCTTTGCTAAAACTGCAAAATTGGCAATACAAGCAGGCTTTGACGGTGTGCAAGTCCATGCAGCGCATGGTTATCTGATTTCGCAATTTTTATCCCCCTTGGCAAATAAACGGACCGATCAATGGGGCGGGACTGCTGAAAATCGTCGTCGTATCCTGATTGAAACTGTACGAGCCGTTCGTAAGGAAATTGGCGCTGACAGGATTTTAAGCGTCAAACTGAATTCCGCAGATTTTCAAAAAGGTGGATTAAGCCAACAGGAATCTTTAGAAATTGCGTTAGCTCTGGAAGCAGAAGGCATTGATCTATTGGAAATTTCAGGCGGGAATTATGAATCACCGGCACAATTGGGTTATGCAGCGGACCGTCAGGCACAAAGAGATGCTTATTTTATTGATTATGCAAAAGCATTAAGGCAGCAAAGTCAGCTTGCCTTGATGCTTACGGGTGGAATCCGTCAAAACAGTACCATGCAGCAGCTGATTGCCGAAAATATCGTTGATTTGATCGGTATGGCACGCCCTTTTGCAATGCAACCAGATTTGGCAAAACAGGTGCTGGCAGGTAAATCGGTACAAGCTCAAACCAATGTACCCTCCATTGGTTATAAACCTGTCGATGCTTATTTACAGCTGGCCTGGCATGCGATGCAATTTAAGCGCATCAGTCAGGGTTTAAACCCCAAAGGCAGTAAGGGTTTGATTCCAACATTCCTACGCTTTGGTCCTCAAATGGGACTGAATATCCTTACGCAAAAATAATAAAAGGACTTCACCATGAAAAGTCTGATTAGCGAAACGCATACCATTATTCCCAGACGTCCAGTCTTTGATTTCTCCAAAAGCTCTTTACACTGGATCAAGGATGACCCGATTGCATCCAATATATTGAATGTCATTCATCCCATCACACCTGCACCTGAGCGTTGGTTCTGTCAGACTTTTCGTGAGGCTTTGCCTTATATTCAAGATGAAAAACTCAAACAAGCAGCCATTGCCTTTATCAAACAAGAAGCCAGCCATAGCTACGGTCATACCTTGGTCAATCGCCAGTTGCACATCGTTGAACAGCATTTACAGGATTATCTGAAACTGCTCGACTGGATTTTTGATGACATGATCGGTTCTAATCCCTTGGGGATCAAACTTAAAAATGAAAAATTAAAAAAACACTGGTTAAAAACCCGTTTAGGGATGGTTGCAGCCGCTGAACATATAACGGGTGTGTTGGGTCATTGGGTATTAAATGCGGAAACCCTTGAAAAATCTGCGATAGAAATTGAATTGTTTAGGTTATTGCAATGGCATGGTGCAGAGGAAGTCGAACACCGCGAAGTTGCTGATGCCATGTTTAGATCTATGAACAATAGCATTACATTGCGAACAGCTTCAGCCGTTTTTATATTTCCACTTTTTTCGATACTCGCCATCCTGGGTATTTATCAAATTATGGAGAAAGATACTGAATTTCCTCAACCATTTAAAATCCGCGATTATTTACGGGCTGCACGTCAAGACCGTGTACCGAAAGCCCAGATGTTATTGAAAGCAGGTATGCGCTATTTTAATCCCAAGCACTCCCCCTTGAACGAAGGGAATACACAGCAGGCTTTGAACTTTTTGAAAAAAATGGGAAGCTAGTCAGCCAGTGAGAGCCTTAAGAAGGCTCTTTTTCTTAAGGTTTATACGGATCAACTCAAGCTATTGTATGACTTGGATGAGTATTGATTCGGTGGTCAATCAAAGCAATCTCACTTCTTATTCTTTAAAATTAGCTCAGCATGGTGAACTTCCAGAAAAAATAGAGATAGAATGAACGCTCTTCGAAGAATTTAACTATTGATTTCTTGTCTGAGTATGAAACTTTATTTTTTCTTCTCTTATTATGGAACTATAAATATCAATGCGACCAAGATGGCCCAGTATGAAAATTTATTATTCTCGTACAAGAAACTGGCCTTTTTCTTTCCATGGAGAATATAGAAATGACTAAACTGACCTGTTTCAAAGCCTATGATATTCGCGGCAAATTAGGGACTGAACTGAATACCGAAATCGCCTATAAAATTGGCCGTGCCTATGGACAGATTTATCAACCTGACACAATGGTGGTAGGTTGCGATATCCGCTTAAGCAGCGAAGACTTAAAACAGGCGACCATCCGTGGCTTAAATGATGCAGGGGTCAATGTGCTGGATCTGGGGATGACCGGCACGGAAGAAGTCTACTTTGGCGCGTTCCATCTGGATGTACAGGGTGGGATTGAAATCACCGCCAGTCATAATCCGATGGACTATAACGGCATGAAACTGGTACGTGAAAATGCTCGTCCAATCAGTGCAGATACCGGCCTAAAAGACATTCAAGCGCTGGCCGAGAGCAACCAGTTTATTGAAACTGCGACCAAGGGCACGGTTCAGACATACAATATTCTGCCTGAATTTATCGATCACCTGATGACTTATATTGATCCGGCCAGTCTCCGTCCGATGAAGCTGGTGGTCAATGCCGGCAATGGGGCTGCAGGCCATGTGATTGATGCCCTTGAAATCAAGTTTAAAGCGCTCAATATTCCTGTTGAATTTATCAAGATCCATCATGAAGCCGATGGCAACTTTCCCAATGGTATTCCCAATCCGATTCTGGTGGAAAATCGTGCCAGTACCCGTGATGCAGTCATAGCCCATGCGGCAGATATGGGGATTGCCTGGGATGGGGATTTTGACCGTTGCTTCCTCTTTGATGAAAAAGGCCAGTTTATTGAAGGCTATTATATTGTCGGTTTACTGGCACAGGCCTTTTTGCTCAAACAGGCGGGTGAAAAAATTGTGCATGACCCCCGTCTGGTCTGGAATACCTTCGATGTGGTCGACCAGTATCAAGGAACTGCGATCCAGTCTAAATCAGGCCATGCTTTTATTAAGGATGTGATGCGCGAACACAATGCAGTCTATGGCGGTGAGATGAGTGCCCATCACTATTTCCGTGATTTTGCCTACTGTGATAGTGGCATGATTCCCTGGTTGCTCGCCATCAGCGTTGTCTCGGAAACCGGAAAATCGCTTTCTTCCCTGGTAGAAGAGATGATCGCCAAATTCCCATGCAGCGGAGAAATCAACTTTAAAGTCGAAGATACCCAAGCCACGATCCAAAAAATCTTTGAACATTATGCTGAGCAAAAACCTGAAATTGATCAAACCGACGGAGTCAGTCTAAATTTTGGTACCTGGCGTTTTAATGTCCGGGCATCCAATACTGAACCGTTATTGCGTTTAAATATTGAAAGCCGCCGTGATCAAAATCCACGCCCGATGCAAAGTTATATTGATGAACTAACCCAGCTGATTCAGGGTTAAAAAAAATGGGAGCTTTATGACTCCCATTTTTTATTCAAGCTCCAGCTTTTACTGGTAGCCTTCTGGATTCTGCTTTTGCCAGTTCCAGCTATCTGCGAGCATATCTTGTAAAGATAATTCAGCCTTCCATCCCAGCTCTTGATAAGCGCGCTGGCTATCAGCATAGAAACTTGCCAAATCACCCATACGCCGTGGTGCAAACTCAAATGAAACTTGAACCTGGTTCACTGCTTCAAAAGTGTTTTTGATTGCCAATACTGAAATAGGCTGACCCGTACCAATATTCCAAGCACGGCAGCCTTGCTGTTCCAAACGGTTCTGGATGGCCAGTACATGGGCTTTGGCCAAATCCACCACATGAATAAAATCACGTTCACAGGTTCCATCAGGGGTAGGATAATCTTGACCAAAAATAGACAGTTTGTCCCGACGACCCACCGCCACCTGCGTCACATACGGCATCAGATTATTGGGGATTCCTTGAGGATCTTCGCCGATCTGCCCGCTTTTATGGGCCCCCACCGGGTTAAAATAACGCAGCAAGGCAATCGACCAGCGCGTATCTGCAATTGCAGCTTTCTCTAGCATCTGCTCAACTACGAGCTTGGTATAGCCATAATTATTATTCGGCATACCTATTGGCATCTCCTCCTGATAAGGAGAAGGGTTATGCTCTCCGTAGACGGTGGCTGATGAACTAAACACCAGCTTAAATACGCCGGCGCGCTGCATGGCCTGTACCAGGCTGATGGATCCGGCAATATTGTTATCGAAATAGGCCAGTGGAATTTGCTGGCTCTCGCCTACCGCCTTTAAACCGGCAAAATGAATTACAGCATCCACGGGACTGTCCTGAAACAACCGATCGAGTAACTGGCTGTCCCGAATATCGCCTTCAACAAATGTCAGTTTTTTTCGCGTCAACTGCTGGACACGTCTTAAAGATTCAGCAGAACTATTGGATAAATTATCCAGCACAATCACTTCATGACCGGCAGTCAATAACTCTACGCAGGTATGTGAGCCGATATAACCAGCCCCACCCGTCACTAAAATATTAGCCATGCTGCTTTCCTAATAAAATCTGAATTAAACCTTGAGTCGAACCATCCAGACCCTTCAAATCCGTCTGCTCCCCATTCAGGATCGGTAGGAGCTGATTGGCAATCTCCTTGCCTTTTTCGACGCCCCACTGGTCAAATGGATTAATATTCCAGAGCACCGACTGCACAAAGACTTTATGTTCGTACAATGCAATCAACATCCCCAGACTATAAGGATTAAGTTCCTGTAATAAGAGGGTGCTGCTAGGCTGGTTGCCTTCATACTGTTTATAGCTTGGCAGGTTTTGTAGCTCGGTCTGATCCAGAGCATCATTGCCAAAGGCCAATAAGCGCGACTGGGCCAGACAGTTAGACAGCGCCAGATGATGCTGTTCAATTAAAGACTCTGCATTATCTGCATAGGTAAACTGCTGGCTGTTATAACGCTGAATGGGTGCAATAAAGTCACAGCTCACCGCTTGGGTTCCCTGATGCAATAACTGATAAAATGCGTGCTGGGCATTCGGTCCGACTTCACCCCAAATAATCGGGCAGGTATCCAGTTGCACCTTGTCGCCGTTGCGTTGAATCGATTTCCCATTTGATTCCATTTCCAACTGCTGTAAATAAGAGGCAAAATATTTTAAGCGTCCGTCATAAGGCAGAATCGCATGGGTTTGAATATTCAGAAAATTGGTATTCCAGGCCCCCAATAGTCCCATCAGCACCGGAATATTCTGTTCCAGGGGCTGATACTGAAAATGCTGGTCCACCGCATAAGCACCGGCAAGCAGCTGTTTAAAACCCTCGACCCCAATGCTTAAAGCAATAGGCAACCCGATACAGGACCAGAGAGAATAACGGCCACCGACCCAATCCCATAACAGTAGCTGGTTCTCTGCTGCAATCCCCCATGCGGTCATTTTTTCAGGCTTGGTGGATACCCCGATAAAATGATGCTTTAAAATATAAGGATGCTGTCCCAGCGCCTTTTCCAGCCATAAACGCACCGTCTGGGCATTAGATAAGGTATCAATCGTTCCAAAAGACTTGGAAGAGATAATAAACAGGGTGGTTTCTGGACGCAGCTGATGCAGCAGATCCGATAGCTGACTGCCATCCATGGTTGAAACGAAATGTACATTTAGCGGCCGGGCAGATGGATATTTAAAGTCGGACAGGGCATGCGTTACCATCAGTGGTCCCAGGTCTGATCCACCGACGCCAATATTCACCACATCCTGAATGACTTCACCCGTGGCACCCCGGCGCTGTCCTGCATGAATCTGCTCGACCAGCATATACATGCGGTCCAGTTGCTCATGCACTTCTGCGGCCTGCTCGGCATGTCGCGAATCCTCTTTGGGCAGGCGTAAAGCCCAATGCATGGCGGCACGCTGTTCAGTATAATTGATGCTCTGGGTTGAAAATAAGTCTCCAATCCAGGAGCGCAGATGGTTGGCTTCTGCCCATTGAATCAGGTGCTGCATTACCTGCTGATTGATCCGGTGTTTACTATAATCAAAAATGACCTGTTCAAACTGCAGGGAATATTGCTTAAAGCGTGTCGGGTCTGCTTCAAACAGCTGTCTTAAATGTAGCGATTCAATTTCATTTTTAACCGCATAAAGTTTTTTATACAGGTCTTCAGTTTGAGGATTTTTCAGCTGATCTAACATTAGCGTCCCACCCCGATATAATTAAAACCACGCGCCTTGCTATAAGCAGGGTCATAGAGATTACGTCCATCCAGAATCAGGGGATGTTGCATCAGTTTACTTAAGTGCAAATAGTCCGGACTGCTGTATTGTTTCCAGGCAGTCAGCAAACACAGGGCATGTGCTCCTTCAGCGGCCTGATATTGATCCTCACATAAAATCAGGTCATCTCGTGTGCCATATCGAGACTGGATATTGGCCAAGGCTTGAGGATCATGCAGTTTCACCGTCACACCCTGTGCCCATAATGCTTCCAGCATGGCATGCACCGGAGACTGCTGGATACTCGGGGTATTTTCCTTAAAGGCAGCCCCCCAGATCGCAATCACTTTGCCTTGTAAATCTCCCCGGAAATAATTCCACAGCTTGCGAAATAAAAATTCCTTCTGCTGCTCATTAATTTCCCAGACCTGCCCCAGTAACTGGCTCTTCACTCCCGAGTCTGCTACAGCATGGGTGAGCGTGCGGATATCATGAGAAAAGTTTTCACCGCCAAAGCCCACGCCCGGGAACAGGTAGGCAGACCCAATCCGGCTATCTGCAGTCATGCCCTGACGGACCTGCTCAATATCAATGCCGAGTTTTTCGGCAACCCGGGCCAGATCATTCATATAACTGATGCGGGTCGCCAGCATGCCGGAAATACTCAGCTTGGTAAATTCTGCATCGAGAATCGGCATAAACAGGTATTGCTGGGCACGCGGAAATAGAGGTCTGAGCAGTTCTTTAATTTTGAGCTGCACCTCTTGACGGTCACAGCCTACAATCAGTTGGCTGGCCTGTACAAAACTCTGCACAGCATTACCTTCCTGAATAATATCAGGTAGATAAACCCAATCATCATTGGGAAGAGAGTGCTGAAAACGCTGTGTGCCTTGTAAGCCCAAGGTAGATGCATTAATCATCAGTTTCGGATGTGCAAAGCAGGCATGGCTTAAGGTATCGACCACCTGGAGGGCCAGTGTTTCTTCAGTCGGATTAAAACTCAGAAAAAACACATCCTGATTAAAATCCAGATGCTGAAAGTCACAATAATTTAAAAACCGGGATTGCTCCTGCTTTTGGAGCAGAAAATTTAAGGACTCATCCTGAAAATTCGGCGGCGGCTCATCGGCCGTAAAGCTATTACACCACACCACCTGATGACCGCATTCAGACAAAAGAGCAGCGAATACCCCTGAAAACAGGGTTCTTCCTAATATTGCGACCTTCATAATCTTCCTTTGTTATTGTGCCAGTTCCTGAATCAGTGTCTTAAACTCGGCTCCAAGTTGAGGATGATCAATCCCATAGTGTAAAACCGCCTTGAGATAACCCAGCTTGCTGCCGCAGTCAAAAGTCTGGCCTTGCATACGATAAGCTTCAACCGGATCGGTTTGCTGTAACAGGGCAATGGCATCGGTCAGCTGGATTTCATTGCCTGCACCTTTGGGAGTCTGCTCCAGGAGCTGCATGATTTTTGCCGGCAGAATATAACGGCCAACCACTGACAGATTAGAGGGAGCCGTTCCGATGGCCGGTTTTTCTACAATCCCCTGCATCAAGATACTTTCGCCTTCTGCTGGCGAATGCGCGACATCCACAATGCCGTACTGGTCGACCAGATGCTCAGGCACAGCCTCGACCAT
>NZ_SMTB01000062.1:0-16708 GCF_006864105.1 Acinetobacter sp. RF14B
CCCAGATCGGCTCTCCAGCATAAATGATGGCTGCCTGAGACGGATCTACCCGCCGCTGGGCCCAGTTCATAACTAGCTGTATACACGCACTGGCTATTCCCAGCGCGATTAAAATACCAGCCAGATGCCAGTGAAACACTGGCAGGCGGGACTCTCCAAGCCAAGGTGCAACCAGAAAGCAGAATAGGGAGGCAAAAAACAGTTGCAGTACAGTCACCCGCCGTACATTCACCTGTTCGGCAAAATGGCTGATAAAAATAATTTCCAAAGCAATTGCAAATGAACCAAGCAGGGTCAGGATCTGGCCAAAATTCAGCTGAATTGCACCCCAGCCATTTCCGGTTAAAAACACCAGTCCCACAAAGGCCAACAGAACACCTACCCAGGTCATCACCTGCGGTTTTTTACCGAAGAGCAGCCAGAGCAGCAAAGGAACCAGAGGAACATACAGGGCAGTCAAAAAGGCCGACTCGCTACTGCTAATACTCTGTAGCCCCACCGTCTGGGTGGCATACCCTATAGCAATCACCGCGCCAATTACCGCACCGGCCCATACTTCTTTTAGCGTCATGCCCCGAAGATGCTGAAGTGAGATCAAACTTACCGCAATCGCAGCTGCCGCAAAACGCAAGCCCACAAACAGCACTGGACTGCTAAAATTCAGGCCGTATTGTACGGTAATAAAACTGCCACCCCAGATGATCGTGATCAGGATCAGGGCGATTTGAGGCGCTTTGGCTGTCCAGCCAGAGCGGAGATGATAAACAGATGTAGACATGGGGAAGGAGATCAAAAAAATAGGACAATAAAAAAAGAGGCCCGCAGACCTCTTTCTTCAGCAGTGACGTATTATAGCGCTTCCTGCTCATCCAGCAATAATTGTGCTTCACGCAGGCTTAAAGTCCCTTCATAAATCGCACGGCCGGTAATTGCACCTAGAATACCCGGTTGATCTTTCAGCTGACGTACATCATCCATATTGGTGACCCCACCTGAAGCAATCACAGGCAACCCTGAATATTGTGCCAGAGTGACGGTCTGCTCGATGTTTACACCCTGCATCATGCCATCACGCGCAATATCAGTATAGACAATGCTAGATACGCCGGCATCTGCAAAGCGTTTGGCCAGATCAGTGGCTTTGACATCGGTAATATTGGCCCAGCCATCGGTTGCCACCATGCCATTCATGGCATCAATACCGACAATAATATGTCCAGCGAATTTCTTGCATGCTTCTTCGACGAACTCAGGCTCCTGAACCGCTTTTGTGCCGATAATTACAAATGACACACCTGCTTCCAGATAATGTTCAATCGTTTCCAGCGAACGGATTCCGCCACCAATCTGGATAGGCAGCTCAGGTTGAGACCTGACAATAGCTTCGACCACCGGTTTATGCACCGGTGTACCTGCAAAGGCACCGTTAAGATCTACCAGATGCAGACGGCGAGCACCTTCATTGACCCAATGCTGTGCTGTTGCAACCGGATCATCAGAAAATACGGTATCGTCTTCCATACGACCTTGTTTTAAGCGGACACATTTGCCATCTTTCAGGTCAATTGCCGGGATGATCAGCATGCTTTCGCTCCTTGCTTAATCTTTAGAATGAATTTGTATCAGCTCATCTTAGCAAATAAAGTCAAAATTTCTAACTGATAAACCGTATGAAAAGAGAAAACCTGTCCGAAGATAAGGGAGAGTTCTGTAATTTATTTCCATTATTTTAGTGATTTATGTAGAGAGTGGTTTTCTGGCCGGCTGAATTTAACAGGGCAATTCCACAGGCACGCTGATTTGCATTGACCGGACTTTATTGGCTACTTTAGCTGCTGTTGGGCGTTCAAGTATTGTGGGGTATTGAAAAATAGAATGCTGAAAATACAGAGCACAGCTAAAGAGCGAATAACCTTTTTAAACAGCTATATTGTGGAGTTCGGCTGGATTTTGGGTTTGAGTGAGGTACCAGGAAGGTCTTTGGGTAATAATCCTCGCGCCAGTAGTTCTTCAAACACTAGACGCGGTGCATAGGCATCGGCTGTCGCATAGCTGATCTGGGCCGGACTGAGATGTTTTGTGGCCCAGTTTGAGGTGCTGATATGTTTCGATTTGGGGAAATTGACCTGAAACAGTAAAGCCATGGCATTTTTCAGCCCCACCGGATTTTTTAGGCCAAAATCCCTAAAACATGTCGATAGCTCTATCACGTTGTTCAGTTCAATCCCTCTTTTACGAAAGAGATGGGCATCATTTTTCAGGCCGAAACCGACTTTAATCTGGTCACGACTGGCAAAAATCGGTTTTAAAAACTGCCAGATCTGCTCGTGCATTTGAAAAAGATAGGCTTTGTCCAGAGTTGCCAGTTGAATCAGATGCGGGCCTGTAGACACTTCACCGGCCTTAAAAGTGGGTTTGGATTCCGAGTCAAAACCGAATACTGTCACCTGTTCAAGCTCCGAACGCAAGGCTTCACATTGCTGCAGACTGTTAATCACAAGGATGCGTTCAGGTACAAGATTTTGAAACCGAGGAAACGTTGCAATGTGTTCTTTGCTTGGTAAGACGGAATGTAAGCATTCATCCATGGCGGCGCTGTATATATCTGTAAAAAAACAGCTTAAAACTTTTTAGGATAAAGTGCAAAAAGCAGGGCGGAATGAAAGGCATGGGCAGCTAGAAGAGGCCCATGCTTCAATACTCGGATGATTTAGAGTTTTGGCAGAGAGTCACCCGATATCATAAAAGTCGCTATGAATAATAAAATAAGGACCAGAATATACAAAATAGCCAGTACATTTTCCCAGCCACGGGTAGTACGGGGTTGTCCAAACTGGTTCGCCTGTTGATCCCCAGGTGCAAACAGGAGATAAAGGGCAAATAAAATATTCACCACAGGCACCAGCAGCAGCAGGCTGAACCAGCCGCTATGATTGCGGTCATGCAGGCGGCGAATAGTAAAGATCATACTAAAATAAATAGCCACGCCGTACAGGAAAATAAACAGGATGATTACAGGAGGGGAGAGCGAGCTTCCCAGAGTATCCAGATTTATGCCTGGCAGCATCAAGGCGATAACAAACCCGATGAGCAGAAAGAAAAAGCCCATGAGCATATTCCAGGCGAGATAAGAACGACGGCTAAAACGGCCAGCAGGTTTGAATCCAGAATCATCAATGGTATTAAGCATATTATTTCCTTTTATTTTCATTTGTTTTTTTTGGTGAGAGAATCATATAATTATTCTTTGAATCTGAAAAGCTTAAATCTTAGGCAGTAAAAAAGCCCGCATCTCGCGGGCTTTGTTGACGGGGCAGGAATCAGATATTCCAGTCCACAAAGTTTTTCAGTAATTGCAGGCCTGCTGTATGACTTTTTTCCGGATGGAACTGAGTGGCAAACAGGTTTTCTTTATGAATCGCCGTACAAAATTCAAGGCCATAGGTACACTGCGCCGCCACAATAGCCGGGTCTTGCGGTTCTACATAATAGCTATGTACAAAATAGAAACGCGCGTCCTGATCGATATCTTTCCACATCGGATGATCGGGGTCCGCCTGATGTACCTGATTCCAGCCCATATGCGGCACTTTTAAGCCGGCCATCTCCGGGAAGTGCTTGACTGCACCTTCAAAAATACCCAGAGCCGGCGTACCGCCATTTTCCTCAGAATGTTGCATTAACGCCTGCATGCCGACACAGATTGCCAGCACCGGTTTATTAAACACGGCATTACGCACCACGGTATCAATACCGGCTTCATGCATGCCCTGCATACAATCACGCATTGCACCGACCCCTGGAAAGACAATCTTGTCTGCCTGTGCAATCAGCTTTGGATCATTGGTCACATCAACAGTGGCACCGACATGTTCCAGGGCTTTGGCTGCCGAGTGCAGATTTCCCATGCCATAGTCAAGAAGGGCAATACGGGGCATTACAGTGTCCCTTTGGTAGACGCCACTGTATTGGCAGCACGTGGATCAACTTCACATGCCATACGCAGTGCACGGGCAAAAGCCTTAAATACACTTTCAATCTGGTGATGGCTGTTTTTGCCTTTCAGGTTGTCGATATGTACCGTCATTAAGGCGTGGTTGACAAAACCCTGGAAGAATTCAGAAAACAGATCTACATCAAAACGGCCAATGGTTGCACGGGTAAAAGGAACATCCATAAACAGCCCCGGACGGCCTGAAAGATCGACTACGACACGGCTTAAAGATTCATCTAGTGGGGCATAGAAATGGCCATAGCGTTTTAAGCCTTTTTTATTACCGAGTGCCTGTGCAAAGGCTTGCCCCAAGCTGATGCCACAATCTTCTACCGTGTGGTGGTCATCAATTTCCAAGTCACCATCACAATGGATATCAATATCAAACAAGCCATGGCGCTTGATTTGATCAATCATATGATCTAAAAATGGAATCCCTGTGTTTAAGGTGCCTTGACCAGTACCGTCGAGGTTCAAACGAACGCGAATTTTGGTTTCGTTGGTATTTCTTACCACTTCACTGATACGATCTGTCATAGACACGTTCCTCAAATACGTCAAAATGATTGATGTAGAAAATATTTTTCGCCGTGACGACGTCACCGCATATTAGATTGCTCAGGAGGGTTTATCAATGCCTATCACCGTACATGCTTATACTTCTTTGGAAAATGACGAAGTGCGCAGCCAGCTTGAGCGACTGTATGACACCAGCCCTGAATTTAGTGATGGGGCAGATGCCATAGAACAACTAGAGCAAAACCTGGCACAGTATACCCTACTTTATACGGCAGAATTTAATACCAAAATCATTGGTGCAATTTGGGCCACGGGACAAGGTGAAAGCCGGATTCTGGAAAATATTGTGGTGCATCCGGCCAATCGAGGGCGGGGGGTAGCAGAAAGGCTGGTTGCAGAAGCCTGTCGAATGGAAGAAGAAAAAGGTGTAAAAACCTTTGTTCCGGGCTGTGGTGCTATTCACCGTTGTTTGGCGAATCTAGAAAAAATTTAACCAGCCTGCTGTTTGAGGTAAAAAGCTGCTGAAAGGCCGGTGTTGATTCGGTTTTAAGCCAAAATGCTCAATTTAAGCGGGGTATTGGTGGAAAACTAAACATTTGGTGGTTTTTCTTTATTTCGCTCTTGACGCTTGCGGCCTGAAACTGTTTAATACGCGACATTGGCGTGATAGCTCAGTCGGTAGAGCAACGGATTGAAAATCCGTGTGTCCCCAGTTCGATCCTGGGTCTCGCCACCATATTCAAAAACAAATTTAAAGTTTTCAATCCCTGATCCCATCAGGGATTTTTTTTAGATTAAAATTCACCCACTCAATCATTTTTTTCATAATTTTGATTGACTAATGGGTCCAGATACGGCTTAATACACCGCATCGGCGTGATAGCTCAGTCGGTAGAGCAACGGATTGAAAATCCGTGTGTCCCCAGTTCGATCCTGGGTCTCGCCACCATATTCAAAAAAATCCCCAAACCTAGTTTGGGGATTTTTTTTATCTGTGCCTGATGTATTTTTCTGTCTGTATGCAGGGTTCATACGCAGAGTCAGTCGGCTGGACTGTTTATAGACCTGTCATGCTCAGCCGAATGACCGTTTATCAGACTTAACAATATCAAGGCATAAAGTTTGTAAGATAAAAGTCAGATATTTTTTACTTTTCTATCCGAGGGGTATGAATGATGACTCTCTTAAAAGCTTTAAACCTCAGCTTGCTTGCGCTTGTCGCAGGTACGGCTACATTCACCCAGGCTGCTCCTGTAAGCTCAGGTTCTGTGGTTCTTCCCACCTTAATTGTGATGGCAGAGCCAGAGCTACGCGCCATGACCGAAATTATTCCTTATCAGGAAGAAGCCAGTCAGCGGGATGCATTAAACCGTTATCTGATGAAAGTCGAACGGGATATTCAAAGTTATAGCGTCGATGCCGACTTTGCCGGAAGCATTGATGTGGTTCGTGCAGCGCCTAAGCCTGATCTTGACAGCCTACCTGTGGTGTTCCGGGAATATGTTCTGGTGGTGGCAGCAGGACTACAATCTGCCGATCCCAGAAAGGGCCTGTATACCATCTTGCAGCCTTTTGGAATTGATGCGAATGCCACTACGGTGCAGATTGTACGGGAGCAGTTTCATCCCAACCAGCTTAACATCAGCCTGCCTTTTACCTTTCGATAATCATTCAGGCCGCTTTCTTCAGCGGCACTGTGTTGCGTGAGGGATAAAGAGAGAATTCCTTTCTTTTGTCTCTCAAAATCATGCTGCCTAAGGGTCGTTAAAAATACAAGAAAATTCATCGGTCTTGAATTCTGCCTGAAAAATGAGCATAGTGTATTGAAGAAACAAGATCTGAATCCCAGACCTGGAGCGTGTGCATGCCGCGTGTTTTTATGATTTTAGCCGGTGCGACCCTGGCTATTTTTATCGGGCTATTTTATCAATATTCAGTACAACAAAAAAATCAGGCTGAGCTGGCCGAATATGAAATGGTGCTGGAAGAAAAAACACAGCAGATTGCAGAGCAGGCACAAAACTGGTCTACACCCATCCAGCTGGAAATTGAAGATGAGCGACTAGATGGTGATTATGCCATCATGGCTGAATTTGTACTGGGCCAACTGCGTGACAGTGCCGAGGAACGCAACCAGTATTTGCGTGAACTGAAGGCAGCCAACTGGCAGAATTTTCTGAATATTGACCGCTTAGCCCAGGACCAGACGCAGGGTTATACAGACACTGAGGCGATGCTCAAGCAGGTACATCAGATTGTGAATGATTATCAGCAGAAAATTCAGCAACGTGATGCCGAGCTGATTAATAAGGCTCAGCAACTGGATATTAAAAATCGTTATCGCCAACAACTGACCCAGAATCTGAAAGATAGTCAGCAAAACAGTAATGCTCATGTGATTTTTGAAATAGAAAAACAGAGCCTAGCTAAGGCAGATGCGCTTTTTGCTTTATTAAAACAACATAAATGGCAAAAGAAAAATCAGACTTTTATGTTCTATGAGGATAAAGCGGTGAAAGAGTTTAATGCGCTGTACAAGGACATGCTGGACTTGAACAGGCAGATGCAACAAGTTGCGAGCGCCAACCAGAAAGCGGTTGAAAACAAGCTATAGCCCTGTAGGTAATCACAGGATTGCCACATGACTGTCATCTGCTGTTCAAACTCAGTGCTTAAATTGGACATGTCGCACAGATCACGACATAACATTTAAGCAGGTGAGTCATGCAAACAATTCAGGTTTTTGCTGATATTCAGCAGGTGTACAGTGAGTTTGTCGCAAATAAAATATGTCCAAAATTACAAAGTTTAAATAATGAAGGCAGGAGCCGATTTTTCTTGAATCAATATTTTAAGCTGATTGAGGACTGGCACTATACCGAACAGATTGTAATCCAGTTTAACCAGCAATATTTCAGTCTGGATCTGGGAGGCGCACCGGATTTTATGGATCAGGAAAATTATATGCGCTGGCTACAGTCAGAACTACTACATTAGTCCAAGCCTCCTATTTATGATCTACCTACACCCAAGCTGTCGATCTAGGCAGCTTTTTTATTTTTCAGGTGTGGTCTGTATCTTGCTGCTTTATGAGTACAGCGTACATAAGCATGATTTTCATTCCGGCCTGAACAGGCTATGCTGAACTCCATAAACCCGTCGCTAGAAGCATGACAGGCGGCGCATGCATGAGATGGAGGACGAGATTGATGCAAGAGCTCATTTGTTATAAGGAACTTCCGGTCTGGACACAGCAGAGTATTCCTCAGGGTTTCAAGAATCAGCACAACACCAAAGCAGGTACCTGGGCAAAACTGACAGTCTTAAAAGGTAAGCTACATTTTGCCATGCTGGAAGAATCGGGTAAGGTGCAATCTGAACATGTGTTTACACCAGAGCAGCAACCACCATTTATTGAACCTGAGGCTTGGCACAAGATTATTTCTGCCAGCGAGGATGTCGAATGCCAGCTGCGTTTTTATTGCCGGCCTGATGATTATTTCAGCAAGAAATATCAGTTGAATCCTACCCATTCTGAAGTGCTGGCTGCCATGCCCTATTTACAGGGCGGTCGTGCGCTGGATATCGGCTGCGGTACAGGACGTAATGCGCTTTATCTAAGCCAGAACGGCTTTAAAGTCGATGCCTGGGATGTTAACGAAAACAGTTTGCAGACCTTGAGACAAATTGTACAAACGGAGCAAATTGATCACTTGCAGATCCAGCGTCGCGATCTCAACACAGATACCCGCATTACAGGCCAATATGACTTGATCTACTGTACTGTGGTGATGATGTTCCTTGAGGCAAAAACCATTCCGCCGTTGATCGCACAAATGCAGCAGGCCACCGTGCCGGGTGGTTATAACCTGATTGTCTGTGCCATGGATACAGACGATATTCCGGTACAGCCAGACTTTCCATTTAGTTTTAAACCGGGACAGCTCAGTGCTTATTATGAAGGCTGGAATCTGGTGAAATACAATGAAGATATTGGTGAGTTACACCGTGTAGATGAACAGGGCCATCGGATTAAACAGCGCTTTGCCACCATGCTGGCGCAAAAGGTTTAAATAAAATTAAGTTTTAATTCCTGAACATAAATTAAATCCTCCAAAACAAAAAAAAGATGTCAGGCAGACATCTTTTTTATGCTTAAAAATTCTTAAGCTGCTTTTTTAAACCAAGAGAACCAGCCTTTTTTCTCAGCTTTTACTTCGGCTTGAGTCACTTCGGCTTTTTCAGTAATAGTTTCTTTTACTTCAGCAGCAGTTTCAACAGTTGCGTCTTTTGCTTCTGCTACTTCTGTTTTTGCAGCTTCAACTTTTTGTTCTGCGGTGGCTTGTGCATTTTCTACTTGAGTAGTTGTTTCAGCTTTTACTGTTTCAACTTTCGCTTCAGTTGCTTGTTTTGCTTCTGTAGCAGTAGTTTGAGCAGCTTCAACTTTTGCTTGCACAGGTGCAACAGCTTCTTTAGCAACAGTTTGAACTGTAGTTGTTGTAGCAGCAGGTGCTACTTGAGCTTCAGTTGCCATTGCAGATACAGAAGTTGCTACGATTGCAGTCGCAAGTACGGTTTTAAGCATGTTCATATAAACCCCTTAAAGAAGTAGGAAAAAAGAGGCTTGATCATACGCGTATAAAATTTAAGTGATTTATAAATAGGATTTTATTGGTGGAAAAATAAACCAATTTTACAAAGGGATAACATTTGGTCTAGTTAAGAATTATAATTATTTCAAACAAATAATTATTTTAGAGAGTGTAGTGGGCGAACTTCAAACAAATGGATATATTACTTGCTCATCCTGTAATACAGTAAATAAACTTAATCAAATAGGAGAGCAGGGGCTTTATCACTGTGGTACATGCAAAAATCCATTAATTCTTATTAATAAAGAAAAGTCTAAATCTGGTTTACTGAAGACTTTAGTTATTGCAGGCATGATCGGAGTCGCTGGTGGAGTAGGTATAAATCAGATTAAGGATGCTCTCCGACCAACTGAAATCAATTATTCCAAAATACAAACAAATTGGACAGACACACAAGTTAGACAGTTTGATCTCAATTGTAAGGCTAATGTGGCACTAGAGAAGAAAAAGTGGGATGCTGAGCGTATTGATAAAACATGTACATGTTTTACTACTTATGTTGTTGAAAATACAAAATACCCATTATGGGGTAAATTAGATCCTGAAGTAGTTAGAGCAGGTATAAAAGAATGCACGTAGTTGGTACAGAAGTAATTCAATTAAATTTAAATACGAATTTGAGTAATTTTTTAAACTTGGTCGATGAAGTTTATGCAGGAAATTTAAAGGCTTTTAGTGATGCTTTTTCTGATACGGATGCCTCTTTTTATGAGCGCTTAAAAAAAGATATTCAAAGAGCAAAGCAAGGTTCATTAACTGTTAAGAAAGAAGATGCATTGAAGAAATATATTTTTTTTCTTGAATATAAACAGTGGGAAAAGAACAAACAGACAAAATTCTCTAAGAAATTGGATCTACAATTCGATATAGCAATTGAAACGCTATGTAAGGCAACTGAGCAGTAATACTGCCCAGTTTTAAGGATTATTTACAAGCACCGGGTACTCGACATGCACAGCTTGAAGGAGCATGGCAGGCATGATCATCTCCACAGCGTGCCTCTATCGTGAAGTCCGGATACGAGCCGAACCAAATTTCATAAAGTTCTTTGGTTCGTCGGAATGTATGCTTTAAATTTTGTTGGTCGACTTCATCATGAATGCCAAAATATGGATAGTGATGCAGATAAGCTCCAAAAACTTTCATGCAATCCATGTGGTAGTTTCGAGTATCTAAAATGTGAGCATGCCAAAACTCATCAACAAGTCTGTTAGGTACTAACGTTTCTTTTGGATAAATGTATTTTAACGCTAGAAAACGTTTGTATTCTTGTTCGGCAAATTCACAGACATCAACAGACATTTTTGCTTCAGAACCTATAGTTAATTTAAATTTCAGTTTTTTGAAGTTTAAACTTGCAATAGCACTAGGCATATTTGAACTTTGTATAGTTGAAGAACTTTTAAATTGAATTGCTAAATTTTCCATTTTTTTTCCTTAGAAAGTCATAGCAGTGTTGCTATGTAGGAAATATTGCCATATGACTTTCTTTGGATAAGGGAATTTTAAGGGACAAAAAACCCCGCACTCAGCGGGGTTTTCTTTTTATCTACGTATTTAAGAATTAAACACGTTCGATCACTGTTGCAATACCTTGACCCAAACCAATACACATCGTCGCAAGACCGATTTGAGTATCTTGCTGTTCCATGATGTTTAGGAGAGAGGTAGTAATACGCGCGCCAGAACAGCCCAACGGGTGACCTAATGCAATCGCACCACCATTCAGGTTCACGATGTTCTGTTTCTCGTACAGCCCTAAGCCTTTAAGTACAGACAGACCTTGCGCAGCAAAGGCTTCGTTCAACTCAACAGTTTGAATATCTTCAATCGTCAGGCCAGCACGTTTCAATGCTTTTTGTGTTGCCGGAACCGGGCCATAACCCATGATCGCAGCATCACAGCCTGCCACTGCCATAGAACGGATCACTGCACGTGGTTTCAGACCCAAAGCTTGAGCACGTTCAGCAGACATCAGCAACATAGCCGATGCACCGTCTGACAATGCTGAAGACGTTGCAGCAGTTACTGTACCGCCTTTAGGATCGAATACTGGACGTAAAGCACGGAAAGTTTCGATGTTGGCATCCGGACGGATCACTTCATCAATATCGCACAGAACTTTATAACCGTCAGCATTATGACCTTCAATGCCTACGATCTCGTTCTGGAATAGACCATTTTCAGTCGCAGCCCAGGCACGGCGGTGTGATTCAACACCAAACGCATCCTGTTCTTCACGAGTAATGCCGTTCATGCGACCTAGCATTTCAGCCGTCAAGCCCATCATGTTTGAGGCTTTTGCATAGTGCTTAGATGCAGCAGGGTTCAGGTCGATGCCGTGCATCATGCCAACGTGGCCCATGTGCTCTACACCACCAATGATGAAAATATCACCCTGGTTAGTGGCAATCTGAGCAGCCGCAGTATGGATCGCCTGCATAGAAGAACCACACAGACGGTTTACGGTCTGACCTGCAACAGTCTTAGGAAGATCAGCCAACAATGCGATGTTACGCGCAATGTTCATCCCTTGTTCCAGAGTCTGGTTTACACAGCCCCAGATCACGTCTTCAACTTCATTCGGGTCGAATTCGTTACGAACCATCAACGCACGGATAAGTTCAGCTGACATGCTGTCGGCACGTACATTGCGGAACATACCGTTTTTCGATTTGCCCATGGCCGTACGTACGCCATCAACAATCACAACGTCACGTGGATTTAAAGTAGCCATTCACGTCACTCCTTAACCGTAGAATTTTTTATTGTTAGCAGCCATGTCACGCAACATTTGCGGCGCTTCATAAGCCTTACCAAGATGTGCATACTTGTCGCAAAGTGCCACGTATTCAGCAACACCTGTCTGGTCGATATAACGGCATGGACCACCACGGAATGGAGGGAAACCAATACCCATGATCATCGCCATATCCGCTTCAGCAGGGGTCGCCACGATGTTATCTTCCAGACAACGTACTGTTTCGTTGCACAGGGCCAGCATCATACGGTCAATAATTTCCTGAGCATCAAATTCGCGTTTTTCACCTGATACCACCGGAGCAATTACGTCATATGCTGTTGGATCAACAGTCTTAGCTTTTTTGCCTTTACGGTCGAGTTCGTATTTGTAGAAACCGACATCATTTTTCTGACCCAGACGTTTTGCTTCATACATGGTCTGGATAGAACCTTTGTAATCAGGCTTCATACGGTCAGGGAAACCTTCGGCCATGACTTCTGCACCATGTACGCCCGTGTCGATACCGACCACGTCCATCAGGTAAGCAGGACCCATTGGCCAGCCGAATTTTTCCATGACTTTATCGATTTGCTGGAAGTCTGCACCGTCTTTCAGTAACAGGTCAAACGCACCGAAGTAAGGGAATAGGACGCGGTTTACCAGGAAGCCCGGGCAGTCATTTACCACGATTGGCGTTTTACCCATTTTCTGGGCCAGAACGACAGTCGTTGCAATGGCTTCTTCAGAGGTCTTTTCACCGCGGATCACTTCAACCAGTGGCATCATGTGTACCGGGTTAAAGAAGTGCATACCAACAAAATTTTCAGGACGTTGCAGCGCTTTTGCTAAACGCGTGATTGAAATCGTCGACGTGTTGGATGCAATAATCGTGTTTTCACGGACATGCTTTTCAGTGTCTGCGAGAACGATTTCTTTGACTTTAGGATTTTCAGTAACTGCCTCAATCACGATATCCACTTCTTTAAACTCTTCATAGCTTAAAGTCGGACGGATACGCGCCAGAGTTTCACCCATTTGCGCTGGCTTCATCTTTTTGCGTTCAACCTGCTTGGTCAGCAGTTTGTTGGCTTCAGACATACCCAGTGCCAGTTGCGGGTTACCAATATCCTTCATGATGATTGGCGTGCCTTTGCTTGCCGCCTGGTAAGCAATACCGCCACCCATGATACCAGCGCCCAGTACAGCAGCCTGATTGACCGGATGTGCACCTTTTTCATGTTGCTTAGAGGCTTTTTTCACCACTTGGTCATTCAGGAACAGACCGATCAATGCGCCTGCTTGTGGTGTTACTGCTGCTTTGGCAAAGCCTTGAGCTTCTATTTTTAGCGCGTCGTCACGATGCAGACTGGCACCCGCCTGAAGCGAGTCAAGCAATAATTTTGGCGCCGGATATTGAGCTGGATTCGCTTTCGCCAGTACTGCACCTTTAGCCGTGTTGAATGCCATCATTTGCTCAAGCATGTTCAACTTCACTGGGTCCAGTTTTTCCTGACGTTTTTCCTTCCAGTCCAGACGGCCATGAATCGCCTGTTTCACCAGGTCAATTGCTGCATCTTTCAGCTTGTCTGCGGCAACCACTGCATCCACGGCACCATCTTTGAGTGCCGCAGCCGGTTTTTTAGGAGCAGCCATTGCCATCCATTCAACAGCATTGTCGATACCGATCAGACGGCTTAAACGCACTGTTCCACCAAAGCCCGGGAAAATTCCCAGTTTAATTTCAGGCAGGCCAACTTGCGCCTGTTCTGACATCACACGGTAGTCACAGACCAAGCACATTTCGAAACCGCCACCCAGTGCCATGCCGTTAATGGCAGCCACCTTAGGAATATCCAGGTCTTCGAAGCTATTGAAGATTTCGTGAACTGGCATCGCCCAGTCAACAATTGCCTCTTCGCCCTGTGCGAAGTTAGCCCCGAATTCAGTGATATCAGCACCTACAATAAAAGTAGATTTTGCTGAAGTCACAATCAGGCCCTGAATATCAGCCTGAGATACGGCCTCAATTGCAGCCTTAAAATCTTCAATCGTTGCACGGTTGAATTTGTTAACCGACTCACCTTGTAAGTCAAAGCGGAATTCTGCAATTCCGTCCTCAAGCATTTGGACGGTAATGGCATTGCCAGCGTGGATCATGCCCTGATCTCCTTTATTTTGGAGGACTTCTAAGTTGATGTTGTGAAGCAAGCGCGCATTTCCCGCACACTTTTATACTTCGCCAATCTTACGATAACTATAGCCAAAAAGAACATCACAAGTTGTATCAAGCCGTGACGCAAGGGTCATCAATTTTTAGCGACCAGTTCAGTTGCGGTTACAGTCAGGCTCTAGCGAACTGTCATTGTAGTGTAGTGAAGTTATTGTTTCATTTTCACTTTTTTTATTACGATGGCTGAATTTTTATAACCTAGAACGGACTGCTTGCAAATACTCGCTCTGTGGTTTTTTAGTCAAAAAAGTCAATTCAGCTAGAAAATATGTAGTTCAGCTAAGGCAAATAGACGCGACACTGCGTTCCATTAGTGTGGTGCTAGCAGAGAGATCCGCTTTGTTATAATACCGACATTTTTTGACTCATGTGTTTTTCCTGTGCCTAGTTGGGGGCCTAAAGTTTTCTGGATACTAATATGCTTAAGTGGATTATTTTGGCCATTTTCGTCATTTCAGCGTTATATATACAACGCCGTGGCAAAGTTCGGCATTCATTTTACCGTCAGTTTTTTGATCATTCGACCCTGCTGGCACCCATCAATTTTTTAATGTACCTGTTTTCCAGGGTGCCCAATCAGCCTTATATCGATACCCAGCATTTTAAGGACTTGCAGGTTCTGGATGAACACTGGGAAATGATTCGTGATGAAGCCCGGGCTCTGTATGAACAAGGGGGCATCAAAGCCTCCAGTAAATATGATGATCTCGGCTTTAACTCGTTTTTCAAGACCGGCTGGAAACGCTTTTATCTAAAATGGTATGACTCGGCCCATCCGTCTGCGGCAGAGCTGTGTCCAAAAACCACCGCCTTGCTGCAAACCCTGCCCAGCATTAAAGCCGCCATGTTTACCGAACTGGCGCCAGACAGCCGTCTGGTAAGGCATCGTGACCCCTATGCCGGTTCATTGCGTTATCATTTGGGATTAATGACTCCAAATGATGACCGCTGTTTTATTGATGTCGATGGCGAACGTTATTCCTGGCGCGATGGCGAGAGTGTGGTATTTGATGAAACCTATATTCACTATGCCGAAAATAAGACCGATCAAAACCGGATTATTTTTTTCGCCGATGTAGAGCGCCCTTTAAAAACCCGCTGGATGGAAGCTTTTAATCACTGGTTTGGTAAAAAGGTGATGACCGCGGCCAGCTCACCGAATGAGGCCGGAGACCAGACCGGTGGCTTAAACAAAGCCTTTGCCTATGTTTATCAGATTCGTATCCAAGCCAAAGCGTTAAAGGCCAAAAACCGCCAGCTCTACTATTTTCTGAAATGGTTCCTGATGCTGGGGATATTCTTCCTGATTTTTATCCGGCCTTATGTGTTCTCCTAAACCATAACTAAAAGATAAAAAACGCCCATCTGGGTGTTTTTTATTGATCGGGAAGCCTCAGCACAGGACTCTGATTTTGTGTAAGATAGATACAGAAACAGGGGAAAGCGATGCACATATTTCGTTCCAAAAAAGACTGGTGGCTGCTGGCCTTTATCATCTGTATGAGTGGACTGCTCATACAGCTATTACTGACCATGCAGGCTAAGGGTACGCTGCTGCAATATCCGCTGCATAGTGCTGTTTATATACTGACGATTGTCGTGATCTGGTGGCCGGTATGGAGTACCCGCTATATTGTTCAGGACGATATGCTGTCGATTAAAAGCCTGTGGTTGCGCTGGCAGATTCCGCTGCATGCCATTCAACAGATCCAGCCCACGGATTATTCCGAGGTAGCTCCGGCGCTATCTTTAAAACGTTTGAAAATTACTTATATGCAGGCAGATACGCAAAAATATGTGCTAATTTCGCCTCAAAAACCAGAACAATTTATGCAGGCGATTGCATCACATCAGGCAAAAAGCTCTGCTAAATCAGTTTGAGCGGCTGGGAATCAATCCTCCGAGGGGGCGGGCAGAATTCGTAGTTGTCCGTCATGACAATCTAAAAAAAGCTCGAACTGTTTTGGCTGTTTCAAGAAATACATGGCCAGAATCGGTTCCAATTCTGTGCGTATTTTACGGCCCAGATGGCGGGCGCCATAACGGATGTCATGACCCTGATAAAAATAGGCCTTGGCGGCGGGGCTTAAATGCACCTGACGCTGCTGATGTTGCAGACGTTTGTTGAGTTTTTCCAGTTCAATCTCAACCAGACGCGGCAAGGCATCCTGCTGTACCGCTTGATAGTGCAAGGTACGATCAATCCGGTTTAGGAATTCTGGATCAAATTGACGCTGCATGATGTGGTCAATAATACGCTGAGTCGCTAGCTTTTTTAGACAAAGTTGCTGCATTTTCTGTGGCAGATAAGCCAGTTTTTCCAGATATTGCTGGGCGGCCTGTGCTCCGATATTACTGGTCATAAAAATCATACAGTTACGAAAATCAATGGTTTTGGTTCCGGCCGTCAAGGTGAGGCGGCCGGTATCCAGCACATTCATCAGCCCGCGAATCACTTCGGTACTGGCTTTTTCCAGCTCATCAAACAGCATGATGCCCGGGCGGGTATGACTGCCGGTAATCGCGATTTCATCAAACAGGCTATGACCTTCTTTAGAGCCAACATAGCC
>NZ_SMTB01000063.1:0-16367 GCF_006864105.1 Acinetobacter sp. RF14B
TGCACAAGGCCAATATCACGATCACCAGTTCACCGATATTCTGGATTTGCTGAATGAAGGAGATCTGCTGGTTCTGAATGACACCAAGGTTATGAAAGCGCGCCTGAAAGGGAAACGCGCATCAGGTATATTTCCATGCCATGGTGCACTTTTTGTTAATGGGGCTGAGCGGTGCATTTCTGACAGGTGACCTGTTTAACCTGTTTGTATTCTTTGAAATTCTGCTTATGGCCTCTTATGTCCTGTTGTTACATGGACAAGGTAAGGCACGTTTCCAGCTGGGCGTACATTATGTCGTCATTAACTTGCTGGCTTCGGCCATGTTCCTGATTGGACTGGGCATGATTTATGGCAGTGTGGGCAGCCTGAATATGGCAGATGTTGCCCGCCTGATTCCCACCTTGGCAGAAGATGAGCATCAACTGGCTGTTGCCGGAGGATTGATGCTGTTCGTGGTCTTCGGCATCAAGGCAGCCATGCTTCCACTTGGCTTCTGGCTACCCAAAACCTATGCGGTGGCCACCACGCCTGTCGCCGCTTTATTCACCATCATGACCAAAGTCGGGATTTATGCGATTTTGCGTATTAATGGCACCGTTTTTGATGATGAATATAGTCATCAGATTTTAATGAACTGCCTGCTGGTGATCGGCCTGATTACCTCAGTCTATGGGGTGATCTGCGCGATTGGCACAGAACGCTTACGCCGCTTTGTCGGCTTTATGGTGCTCTCTTCAATCGGCACGATTCTGGTGGCAATTGCCATCAACACCACCGAGGCCTGGGCAGGTGCGCTGTATTATACAGTGCACAGCACCTTGATCGGCGCAGCCTTTTATCTGTTGAGTGGCTGGATTACCTCGCAACGGGGCGAATTTAAAGACCATTTTAACATTGCCCCCAAGATGAAACAGCACAAGACTGTCTCTCTGACGTATTTCATTATTGCTCTGATGATGGCAGGCTTGCCGCCTTTTAGCGGCTTCTTTGGCAAAGTGTTTATCTTGCAGGCCTCTGTGGATTCACCTTATCAGATGATTATCCTCTTTACTATTTTACTGGTGAGCTTGCTGAGCATTCTGGCCTTTACCCGCGTAGGCTTTATTTTGTTCTGGCGTTCCATCCGCCCGGAAGATGATCCGGATTCGCTGGATTTCAGTAAATATGAGGCCCTGCCAAGCAAGGCACCACCACGTAATGATACAGTTATTTATCTGCTTCTGGCTGGCCTGATGGCTTATGTGGTTTTTGCTGCTCCCGTCTATCAATACAACTATCAGACTGCCGTACAGATCAAAAACAATCCTCTGTATGAGACGGCGCTACTGAAACGTGATGCTGAAGGCCAGTTTATCAGTGTACAGCCATACCGTTCAGATAATCTGCCAGAAACCAAATATGGGGGAGAAACCGCAGATCCGAATGCGCATTTGATTCCGTATGTGATTTCAGAAGCGACTCTCGAAGGCGAACATATTTCCAAATTCAAGCAACAGCAGATTAATCAGCAGTATATTGAACAGTACAGCCATGATGATAATCAACTCAAACCGGCGGAGGGACCCTAGTGGCTAAATCATTTTCGCAACGCTGGTTCCCCCATCCACTGGTTTCAGTGATTGTCGGGGTCAGCTGGATATTACTGGCACATAATTTCGAGGCAGCAACCCTGCTGAGCGCACTGGTTCTGGGGATCTTTATTCCACGCCTGATTGAACCTTTTATTGACCGTACCCCGAATATTCAGTGGATGCCGGCCATACGCCTGTTTTGGGTGGTGGTCTGGGACATTATTGTGGCCAATATTACTGTCGCCAAACTGGTGCTTGGCCCCACCAAAAACCTGCATCCCAAATGGTTTCGTGTACCTTTGGATACTGAACATGAAGAAGTCAATGCCCTGCTGGCCATGATTATTACCACAACGCCAGGTACGGTAACGGCCGGGATTGATCAGGATCGTGGTGATATTCTGGTACATGCACTCAGTACCCAGGATGAAGCGGCCGAAATTGAAACAATCAAGCAGCGTTATGAACAGCCGCTGATTCAAATTTTTAGTGCGCGCACAGGAGATAAAGCATGACCATTTTGCCCTATGCACTTGCGATCTGCCTCGGTGCAATCACCATTTCGATGTTACTCTGCCTGTTCAGACTGATTATCGGACCTTCTATTGTCGATCGCCTGTTAGCACTGGATACGCTGTTCCTGAACGCGACCTGTCTGGTGGTGATTCTGGGCATTTATTGGAGCAGCACCTTCCTGTTTGAAGGTGCCCTGCTGGTTGCCATGTTGGGCTTTGTTTCCACCGCCGCTCTGGCCAGCTATTTCACCACAGGCCATGTGATCGACTAGGAGTTTGGTTATGAATCTGTTTCTCGAAATTCTGCTGTCGATTTTCTTGTTGATTGGTGCTTTCTTTATGCTGGTCGGCGGCATTGGTCTGGTCCGACTGCCCGATCTGTTTATGCGCTTACATGCACCCACCAAATCCAGCACCTTGGGACTTGGCAGCTTTCTGATTGGCGCGATTATTTTTTCTGCCATTCATAGCCGTTTTGGTTTTGCAGAAGTTCTGATCACCCTATTTGCATTTATCACTGCGCCAGTATCAGCCAACCTGATGGCTCAGGCCGCATTGCATTTACGTTTACGCTCTATGAGTGGTGAGGTTCCTGAAACACTGGAACGTCCCCTGCCCTGGCAGCGTAGCCGTCGGCGTAGCTTTTATCACAAGAATCAAAATAAGCAGGATGAGTTTTAAGCTGCATTATTCCTTCCACCACCATCATAATTTTGCAATAAAAAAGCCACCCGAAGGTGGCTTTTTTGATCTGCTCAATTGAGCTTATTCATCATCTTTCTTGTCTTCGGCTGGAGGAAGATCCTTCACAGCTTCAGCAATCAGACCAAACATATAGTTGCCATAAGCATTGGTTTTGTCATAGTGAAAACGCAAACGTGGCGTTATACGGGTCTTGATACGACGGCTCAGTTCATGACGCAGGAAACCTGATGCCTTGTTCAGCACATCCAGAGTTTCCTTATTTGCAGCTTCACTTTGCTCATCGCCTAGTTCACGACCCATCACGGTGACATAAACTTCAGCATATCCCAAGTCTGGGCTCACTTTCACAGCCGAGATGGTCACCAGACCACCTAGGCGTGGATCTTTCAGCTCCTGACGAATTAGCTCAGACAACTCGCGCTGTACTGTATCCGCCATACGCTTCAGACGTTGACTACCCGCCATTAAAGACTCCGTTTAATTAACTGGACATCATACACTTCGATCTTGTCGAGTGGTTTGATGTCTTTATAGCCTTTCACCGCAAGACCACATTCCATACCGGCACGAACTTCTTCAACCACCTCTTTATAACGGCGCAGAGATTCAAGCTCGCCCTGGAAGACCACCACGTCATCACGAAGAACACGAATTGGCTTATTACGGTGCAAGACACCCTCAAGCACCATACAACCTGCGGCTGCACCGAATTTGCTTGAGTGGAATACTTCACGTACTTCAGCCACACCCAGAATCGTTTCACGATGTTCAGGCGCAAGCTTACCGCTCATTGCAGCTTTGACATCATCAATCAACTGGTAGATCACGGAGTAGTAACGAATATCGATACTGTCTGCATCGGCCTTTTGGCGCGCACTTGCATCGGCACGCACATTAAAGCCGAGTAATACAGCTTCTGAAGACTCTGCCAGTGTAACGTCAGACTCAGTAATCGCACCCACACCCGAACCGATGATACGGACTTTCACTTCATCTGTTGCAAGTTCAGCCAGAGCCACATGCAACGCTTCTAAAGTACCGCGTACATCTGTTTTCAATACCACATTGACGATCGGCACATCTTTCTTGCCCATAGACGCCATGATATTTTCAAGACGCATAGCAGACTGACGCTCAAGACGTTTCTGACGTTCACGGTCCATACGCGCATCGGCGACTTCACGTGCTTTCTTCTCATCATTCACGACCAGAACTTCGTCACCTGCCATTGGCGCTTCAGGAAGACCCAGGATTTCGACTGGAATCGACGGACCTGCCGATTTAACACGCTGTCCGTTTTCATCAACCATGGCACGAACGCGACCATAAGATGAGCCTGCCAGAACCAGATCACCAACTTTCAAGGTACCATTTTGAACCAGAATAGACGTTACTGCACCACGGCCCTTGTCTACACGTGCTTCAATGACTACCCCTTGCGCTGCACCTTCTTCAGATGCTTTCAACTCCAGGATTTCTGCCTGGATTGAAATCAGGTCAAGTAATTCATCGATTCCTGCACCGGTGTGCGCTGAAACCATCGCCACTGGTACGTCACCGCCCCACTGTTCAGGTACGATTTCTTTGGTGGTTAATTCGTTCAGTACGCGGTCCGGATCAGCCGAGTCTTTGTCCATCTTGTTGATGGCAACAATAATTGGCGTACCGGCAGCACGTGCATGATCAATCGCTTCTGCAGTTTGTGGCATAACACCATCATCTGCTGCAACGACCAAGACCACAATATCCGTTGCCTTGGCACCACGTGAACGCATTGCAGTAAATGCTGCGTGTCCAGGAGTATCCAGGAAGGTAATAATGCCTTTATCTGTGGTGACATGGTATGCACCGATATGCTGGGTAATCCCGCCAGCTTCACCCGAAGCTACTTTGGCACGACGAATACGGTCAAGCAGTGAAGTCTTACCATGGTCAACATGACCCATGATGGTAACCACTGGTGGACGCGTAGTTTGTGCACCACGTGCTTCTTCAGCTGCTTCAAGCAGATTATCTTCTGCTTGCGTATCAGATACCAGAACTGGGTGATGCCCCATTTCTTCCACAATCAGCGCAGCAATTTCTTGCTCAATGGCTTGGTTTTGAGTTACCAGCTCACCCATTTTCATGAGTGACTTAATCACTTCGCGTACTTTAACTGCCATTTTTGCAGCCAAGTCAGCAACCACAATCGTTTCGCCAATTTCAACATCATAAACCTGTTTTTTAACTGGTTTTTCAAAGCCATGCTTGTTGGCCTGGCTGGTTTTCAAACCACGTTTATGCTGGTTATGGCTGAAAGACTGCTCTTCCTGACCACGACGACCACCTTTTTTCGGCGCACGTGTATTCGTCGTGTTACTACCACGTTTAATTTCACGGTCTTCTTTGGCAAAAGAATCCTCATAGGCCTGACCGACTAAACCGGCAGCAAGCGGAGTGTCATCAATCACCCGAATTGTGGCTGTCGTATCTTCAGCAGAATACTTAGAAGCCATTTGACGCATTTGTTCAAGTGTACGCTGTTGTGCTTCTTCAGCTGCTTTACGACGTGCTGCTTCTTCAGTTGCTTTTAGCTGTGCAGCTTGCGCTTCACGAGCTTTTTTCTGCTCTGCTGTTTCAGACGGTTTAACCACTGCCTTCACAATCGGCTTATTGGTCGATTTGCGTTTGACAACGACAGCTGCTTTAGGTGTTTCCTGTTTCTGATTTTCCTGTTTCTGAGCTGCACGCATTGCTTCCAATGCTTTGCTGGCATTGTTCACACCAGATTTTGCTGCTTCAACAGGTTTCTTCACTTGTGCTGTTTTCTGTTCAGCTTGCGCTTTGGCTTGCTGCTCAGCTTGAGCTTTGGCTAAAGCTTCTGCCTTGATTTGTTCCGGATCTGGCTTGACGAATGTATGCTTCTTGCGAACTTCTACATTAATGGTCTTCGCCTTACCTGAAGTACTTGCTACTTTAGCCGTACTAGTTGTTTTACGTTTCAACGTGATTTGTCCTGCATGGCCCTCTGAACCTTGTGTCTTTTTCACATGATTCATCAAGCTATCTTGTTGTTCGGCGGTAATAATATCGTCAGCTTTACGTTGTGGTAAACCTGCCTCACGAACCTGCTCTAGGAGCTTCTCAACTGGACGACCCACGCTGAGCGCTAACTCTTTAATCGACTTGTTCGTCATATACTACACCTCCTAGTTAAACCATGATTCGCGCGCTTTCATAATAAGTTGACCTGCTTTTTCGGCATCCAGACCGTCGATATCCGCGATATCATCGGTTGCCTGATCTGCAAGATCATCCACGGTTACCACACCACGAGCTGCGAGAGCCTGCGCGATCTCTGCTGTCATGCCTTCCATTGCAACAAGTTCTTCACTTGGCGCTTGTACGTTTTCTTGCTGTTGTAATGCATCAGCAAGTGCAAGTTCTTTCGCACGGCTTTGCAATAACTCAACCAGCTCAGCATCCAGTTCGATTTCATCAAACGTTTCAGCAGGCACGTAAGCAATTTCTTCAAGCGAGGTGAAGCCCATTTCTACCAGCGCCATCGCCAAATCTTCAGCAATATCCAAACGGGTAACAAACATGTCCAGGTATTTTTGTGCTTCGCTTTGTTGACGGGCGTAGTATTCTTCTTCCAGCATCATATCCAGCTTATAGCCAGTCAGTTCTGATGCCAGACGTACGTTTTGACCTTGTGAACCAATAGCACGGGCCAACTGGTCACTGGTTGCAAAAATAATATCGGCAGTATGGGCATCTTCATCGATGACAATACTCGATACATCCGCTGGTTCCAATGCACTTGCGATATATTGCGCAGGATCATCCGACCAAACGACCACATCAATACGCTCGCCATTGAGCTCTTGCTGTACCGCCTGGATACGTGTACCACGCATACCAATACAAGCTCCCACCGGATCAATACGATGGTCATTGGTTTTCACTGCAATTTTAGCACGGACACCCGGCTGGCGGGCTGCGGCCTTAATTTCAATAATTTCTTCCGTAATTTCCGGAATTTCTTTTTTCATCAGTGCAATCAGCATTTCTGGCTTAGCACGTGACAATAAAAGCTGTGCACCACGACCTTCACGGTTCACATTATAAAGAATCGCATTTACGCGCTGCTTCGGACGCAGAATCTCCTTCGGAATCATTTCTTCACGCGCCAGATAAGCTTCTGCATTGTCACCGAGGTCAATGATAAAGCCATCTTTGGTTTGTTTTTTCACTTCACCATAGATAAGTTCACCGACTTTGGATTCATAAGCATCCGCCACCAATGCGCGTTCTGCTTCACGAATCTTCTGCACAATCACCTGCTTGGCAATCTGCGCGGCAATACGACCGAAATCAATCGATTCAACTTCCAGTTCACGGATGTCACCAATCGACCATTTTGCAGGATCGACATCAGAAATCGCATCCTGGCAAGCCGGCATTTCATGATCTTCATCTGCAACTACTTCCCATTGACGGAAAGTACGATAGTCACCGGTTTTACGGTCAATTTCTACACGAAGACGAGCTTCTTCCGAGTGAGTTCCCTCGTAGAATTTCTTCTTAGTCGCTGCAACCAAAGCTTGTTCTAGCGCTTCAAAAATTGCTTCACGACTTACACCTTTTTCGTTACTAACCGTTTCAACGACGGTAAGAATTTCACGTGCCATAAGTCACCTATTTGTTCAGATTCTTATTGATTTGATTAATCTTGATAAACCAAATTTGCTTTATCGATATTGTGACTGTCGATATCCAAAATCTGCTGTTTTTCTACTTCAACTTGAATCATTTCATTTTCAAGATTGACTGCAACCAGTTTGGCCTGGAATTTACGACGGTTATCGACTGCACTAATCAGACGAAGCGCTACCGTCTGACCGATATAGCCTGACATCTGCTGCAACTCGAAGAAGGGACGATCCCAGCCAGGTGAAGAAACTTCAAGTGAATATTCGCCCGAAATTGGATCATGTACATCCAGTATGGCTCCAACCTGCTGTGTCACACGTACACAATCCTGAACCCCAATACCGCGCCCCTGTTCAACTTCACCATCTTCATTGATCACAGGTTCAGCATTATCCTCAACCGGACGGTCAATATAGATGCGTAATAATGAACGTTTGCCCTGTGGCAGGAACTCAATCCCCCACAGATTTACCTCACAGGCTTCAACTGCGGGTGCAATCAAGTCCTGAAGTGCTTGAGTTTTATTTGATAGCTTCATTTACTCTCGTCATCTGGTGCGAATTTATGATCTATTTGACCACTACAAACCAATACAAACTATAGTAGTAGTGAAACATGGAGATTTGACCAAATAATGTCGACACTACACGATAGCCAATAAAAAAGGGCGTAAATCGCCCCAATTAATGCACAATCCAGATCTTTTTCAAATCCCACTGTGCAAAAAGGCCCACCTTGTTGTGAGCCTCTTTTAAGAAACTTGGTAGCGGGAGCTGGATTTGAACCAACGACCTTCGGGTTATGAGCCCGACGAGCTACCAGACTGCTCCATCCCGCATCAACGTGCAAAAATTATATACAAAAGATGAGAGCTTTTCAATCATAACCGCATCATTCTGCATATTTGTGATCTGTCGCTGAAAAATTGGTAGCGGGAGCTGGATTTGAACCAACGACCTTCGGGTTATGAGCCCGACGAGCTACCAGACTGCTCCATCCCGCATCAGCGTACAAATAACATTCAGCCTAAATATAGACTGCTTTTAAAGTTTGCATCTTTAAAAGATTGGTAGCGGGAGCTGGATTTGAACCAACGACCTTCGGGTTATGAGCCCGACGAGCTACCAGACTGCTCCATCCCGCAACAACATGCAAATTATTTTCTCAACTTAAATCAGATTTAAGCTGCCTTTTAAAAGTTTGCCTCTTTCAAAAGGATTGATTGGTAGCGGGAGCTGGATTTGAACCAACGACCTTCGGGTTATGAGCCCGACGAGCTACCAGACTGCTCCATCCCGCATCAACAGAAGTTTTGCTGCACAGCACCAACCTATATTCTGGATTCATAAGTTGGTGCGGAGGGGGGGACTTGAACCCCCACGCCCGAAAGCACTACCACCTCAAGGTAGCGTGTCTACCAATTCCACCACCACCGCAGCTGTGACGCATTCTAGTCGCATCACCGGAAAAAAGAAAGGTTTAATTCAGATTATTCGGTTTCTTGGGGTGCAGTTGGTGAAGTTTCAACCGGTTGTGCCGGAGCAGCTGGAACCGATTGCACCGAGGACAAACTGTAAGCATCGGTAGTTTGTTTCTTGGCGAAAATCGCCAGGGTAATACTGGTAACAAAGAATAGCGCTGTAAAAACAGCAGTTAAACGAGTCAGAAAATTACCAGAACCTGAGGCACCGAAGATCGTCGCTGCACCACCGCCGCCAAACGAGGCACCAGCATCCGCACCTTTACCATGCTGAACCAAAATCAAGACAATCATCAAAATCGCTAAGATAATATGTACTACCAGCACAAAAGTTTGCATGCTGAACTCCTCATTATTGTGTATTTGCAAATGCTTGAGCAATTTGAAGGAATGACTCAGCATTGAGTGATGCACCACCCACCAATGCCCCGTTGATATCCGGGCAGGTTGCTAACTCTACTGCATTTTCCGGTTTTACACTACCACCATATAAGATCGCAATTGTTTCGCCATAACCGGTAATCTGGCTTAAGCCCTGACGGATTTGCGCATGCATGGCCTGTGCATCCTGTGGAGAAGCAGTTTTCCCGGTGCCAATCGCCCAGATCGGCTCATAGGCAATAACGATGCGTTTCCACTGCTCGGCTTCGACCACTGCTGCAATATCACAAATCTGCTGTAATACCACTGCTTCGGCCTGCCCTGCCTCACGCTGTTCCAGACTTTCACCGACACAGTAAATCACGGTAAGCCCAGCATTCAGGGCATTTTTTATTTTGGCCTTTAAAATCTCAACGGTATCTGCAAACAGCTCACGACGTTCAGAATGACCCACCAGTACATACCCGATGTTGCTGTCTGCCAGCAATTCGGCACTGACTTCACCCGTATAAGCCCCAGTACCTGGAATGCGTGATACATCTTGGGCAACTGTATACACTGCACGATTGGCTGTAGACAGTTGTGCCTGAATTTGAGTCAGCGCAATCGAAATCGGTGCTACTCCGAGATGACATTGCGCTTCAGCAATCGGCGTAATTTCCAGTAATTCCGTCATACTACGAACTAGAGCACATGCATCTGCCTGAACCGGGTTCATTTTCCAGTTCCCCACCACCCACGGGATAATCGCCGAAACCGACATAAACAACCTATTTTACTGACATATCTTGAGTTGGGCCCATTCTACACGGAATTGGAAAATTTAAAGAATAGTTTTATTGAGCAGATTTTTCACTTTTGGCGCTTCCAAATGGTTATTTTTTGTTATCAGGTAAAAAAATGCCGGCTTCTTCCGACCAGTTCAAAGTTTTAGTGAATAGTAAGAAGATGACAGCACTCTCAGCTATGGTATTTTTATACAACAAACGTATAATTTCAAAGATAGCAAATTAAAAAAATTGAACTAATAGGCATATTGAAGCATGACAGTATTACAGGGGACCCCGAGATTTACGGGGTTTATTCGTCGCTTAGTCGATGAAGGTGCATTATCGGCTGAAGAGATGCGGACTGCTTTGGACAAGGCCAAGCAGGAGAAAACGGATATCGTGGCGTATTTGATCGGCCACTATAATCTTTCTCCAACGACAATTGCCGAAACAATTTCAGTTGAATTTGCCGAGCCTTTATTTGATCTGGGGGCGTATGATCCTGGACAAATCTTACGTGAAGAAATAGATGAAAAATTAATTACCAAACACCGGGTTCTGCCAATTTTTAAGAGTGCCAATATCCTTTATATTGCCACCAGTAACCCGACCAATATTGAAGCCATTGATGCAATCCGCTTTGCCACCAAACTGAATATTGAAAGTATTATTGTTGAATACAATAAACTGGAAAAACTGATTGAACAGAATTTCACCGAAGAAAGCACGTTTGATTTTGATGACAGTTTTGATCTCGATCTTGATGTCGAAGGCAGTGAAATCTCAGACAAAGAAGACGAGGAAGACCAGGAAAAAGGCGAAGAAGCTCCTATTGTTAAATATATTAACAAATTGCTGATTGATGCGATCCGGATGGGTGCATCGGATCTGCATTTTGAGCCTTATGAAAAGATATACCGGGTTCGTTACCGAGTCGATGGGGTGCTGCGTCAAATTGCCACGCCACCTTTGCAATTAGCTAACCGTTTAGCCTCCCGCTTAAAAGTCATGTCACAAATGGATATTTCTGAAAAGCGTATTCCCCAAGATGGCCGTATCAAATTAAAACTCTCCAAAAATAAAGCAATCGACTTCCGTGTGAACTCACTGCCTACCCTGTTTGGGGAAAAACTGGTACTGCGTATTCTGGATCCGTCCAGTGCAATGCTGGGAATTGATGCCTTGGGTTATGAGCCGGAACAGAAAGCCCTGTTTATGGCAGCCTTGGAGAAACCTCAAGGTATGCTATTGATTACCGGTCCTACCGGTTCGGGTAAAACCGTTTCCCTGTATACCGGCCTGAATATCTTAAACCGTGAAGATACCAATATTTCAACGGCCGAAGATCCGGTCGAGATTAACCTGCAAGGGATTAACCAGGTCAACGTCAACAACAAGGTCGGCCTGACCTTTTCCGCTGCACTTAAATCCTTCCTGCGTCAGGACCCGGATATTGTCATGGTCGGTGAGATTCGTGATCTGGAAACGGCTGAAATTGCCATCAAGGCGGCACAAACCGGACATATGGTCATGTCCACACTGCACACCAACAGTGCACCGGAAACCCTGACTCGTTTACGCAATATGGGAGTTCCTTCTTTTAATATTGCAACCTCAGTCAACCTAGTCATTGCCCAGCGTCTGGCCCGCCGTTTATGCGCACAATGTAAAAAACCAGCCGATATTCCCAAGCAGAGCCTCTTGGAGATGGGCTTTACCGAAGAAGATCTCCAACACCCGGAATTTCAGATTTATGAACCGGTTGGCTGCAATGAATGTCGTGAAGGCTATAAAGGTCGTGTCGGCATTTATGAAGTTATGAAAGTAACACCAGAAATTTCAAGAATTATTATGGAAGATGGCAATGCAATTGAAATTGCTCAGGCTTCTGCACATGCAGGTTTTAACAACTTACGTCGATCAGGTTTAATGAAGGTTATGCAGGGGGTGACGTCCTTACAGGAAGTCAATCGTGTAACCAGCGAATGATCAGATGCAAATATAAAATAAGGATAAACATATGGCGGCAGTAAAAAAAGGCCAGATGATGCCGGTCTTCAGTTATGAAGGCATTGATCGCAAAGGGGTGAAGATCAAGGGGGAATTACCGGCACGCAATATGGCGCTGGCAAAAGTCAACTTGAGAAAACAAGGCATCAGCATCAAGACTATTCGACAAAAGAGAAAGAATATTCTTGAAGGCTTGATGAAAAAACGAGTCAGCACCCTGGATATCACGATTTTTACCCGGCAGCTGGCGACCATGATGAAAGCGGGTGTACCGTTAGTTCAAGGCTTTGAAATCGTGGCAGAGGGACTAGAAAACCCCGCTATGCGTGAAGTCGTGCTTGGCATTAAAGGAGAGGTCGAAGGCGGTAATACCTTTGCAGGTGCCTTACGTAAATATCCACAGTATTTTGACAATCTGTTCTGTTCGCTGGTGGAATCTGGTGAGCAGTCGGGTGCCCTGGAAACCATGCTCGACCGTGTCGCCATCTATAAAGAAAAGAGCGAGCTGCTAAAGCAGAAGATTAAAAAGGCCATGAAATATCCCATTGCAGTCATCGTCGTTGCTGTAATCGTGACCATTATTCTAATGGTTAAGGTCGTACCGGTCTTCCAGGAGTTATTCTCATCCTTTGGCGCCGATTTGCCTGCCTTTACCAAGATGGTGGTGAATATGTCAGAGTGGATGCAGAAGTATTGGTTCCTGATGATTATTGCCATTGCAGTTGCTATTACCGCATTTCTGGAAGCCAAGAAACGCAGTAAAAAATTCCGGGACTTTCTGGATAAAGCTGCACTTAAGGCACCGATTTTTGGTGACCTGGTTTATAAAGCGATTATTGCCCGTTATAGCCGTACCTTGTCGACGACTTTTGCTGCCGGTGTTCCATTGATTGATGCATTAGAATCGACAGCTGGAGCGACTAATAATGTGGTCTACGAAGACGCAGTCATGAAAATTCGCGAAGATGTCGCAACCGGGCAGCAGCTGCAATTTGCCATGCGTGTGACTGACAAGTTTCCTTCTATGGCCGTACAAATGGTTGCAATTGGTGAAGAATCAGGTGCCCTGGATGCCATGCTGGATAAAGTGGCAACCCACTATGAAAATGAAGTCGATAATGCTGTCGATGGTCTTACTTCCATGATGGAGCCCCTGATTATGGCCATTCTGGGTGTGCTGGTCGGTGGTCTGGTGATTGCCATGTATCTTCCAATCTTCCAAATGGGCTCTGTGGTTTAATGCAAGACCTTATTTTTTATTTTTCCCACAATCCGACTGCGCTTTATCTCGCAGTTGGGCTTTTTAGTCTCTGTATCGGCAGTTTTTTAAATGTGGTGATCTATCGCACGCCAAAAATGATGGAACAGGAGTGGCGTACTGACTGTCAGCTGTTCCTGCATCCTGATCAGCCCATCATTGATGAAAGTAAAATCACCCTCAGCAAACCCGCCTCAACCTGTCCAAAATGTCAGACGCCAATTCGCTGGTATCAAAATATTCCAGTGATGAGCTGGATATTATTGCGTGGTAAATGTGGTAACTGCAAACATCCAATCAGTATTCGCTATCCTTTCATAGAACTGTTAACTGCGATTTGTGCACTGATCGTTGTGGCAGTATTTGGTCCTACCCTACAGATGCTCTTTGGCCTGGTATTAACCTATGTGCTGATTACCCTGACTTTTATTGATTTTGATACCCAACTCTTACCCGACCGTTACACCTTGCCACTGGCAGCGCTGGGCCTCGGGATTAATAGTTATGCCATCTATACCTCCGCAAGTTCGGCCATCTGGGGGTATATTCTGGGCTTTTTATGTTTGTGGGTGGTGTATTACCTGTTTAAAGTGGTGACGGGCAAGGAAGGCATGGGCTATGGAGACTTTAAGCTGCTGGCAGCTTTAGGTGCCTGGATGGGCCCCCTGCTTTTACCGCTGATTGTGTTATTGTCTTCTTTGGTCGGGGCAATTATCGGGATTATTCTGCTCAAGATCCGTAAAGAAAATCAGCCCTTTGCTTTTGGTCCTTATATTGCCATTGCTGGCTGGATCGCCTTTTTATGGGGCGAACAGATCATGCACATTTATTTAGGTCAGTAAATTGAAATTTGTACTCGGTTTAACCGGCGGTATAGGCAGCGGAAAATCTGCTGCCAGCCAGTGGTTTGATGCGCAAGGTATTGCTGTTGTGGATGCCGACATTGTGGCCCGTGAAGTTGTCGACATTGGCCAACCGGCACTGTTGCAAATTCAGCAGGCCTTTGGAGACTGGGCCTTGTTTGAAGATGGCTCACTCAATCGCCGTGCTTTACGCGAACACATTTTTCAATCGCCTGAAGCACGAAAAACCCTAGAAAACATTACGCACCCTGCAATTCGCAGCTCGATTATTCAACAGTTACAGGCAGCACAAAGCCCTTATGTGATTCTGGTCTCACCGCTGCTGTTTGAAACCAATCAGCATGAACTGACCCAACGTAACTTATTGATCGATGCTTCAATTGAGCTGCAGATCGAGCGGGCATCGCAACGTGATGGACAGAATGTAGAACAGATTCAACAGATTATTGCAGCACAAATGTCTCGTGAACAGAAACGTGCCATGGCTGACGATATTGTATTGAATAATGGTGAGCTTGAACATCTGTATGCCCACCTGATGCCATTACATGAAAAATATCTAAGCATGGCAGCTGAAAACCAGGAGTGCGACCTTTAGATCATACAACTGGCATACAACCGCAGCCTTCCCCGCAGCACACTGTCGCGCTCAGGAACTTAGACCTAAGCTGCTGAATTTCTATAACGTTATCATCCTATTTTTCTTTATCTATGAATGATTTAGCCGATATAGCTTAGCTATGGACTCAACCCCAGATTTTAAGTCCAGCTTTAATCTCTTCCATAGTGGAAAGCAGCTTAAGATAAAAACAGATCTCGTTAGGCCTGCTTTTTCTGTTCTGCCAGTTTTTGACTGAGGCTATCTTTGTGGGTAAACCAGCGCCAGGGCTGTAATGCACCTATCGCCATCCCGATCAGGCCACACACCATGGCCAGGCTGAGTGGTTCATTTAATAAGGGTACAGCTAAAATTGCAGCAATAAATGGCGCCAGATTGGTAATGCTTCCTGCCTTAAATGCCCCAAGACGCTTAATGGCTTCTACATAGCTTAAGGTGGCAATCATCACCACAAATATCCCGTGAAAGATGGTCTGGAACAGCAAATGCTGGGGTTCTGGCACACTTAAATGTTTGGGTAAAAAGAGCAGGTAAACCGGCACATACACCACCGCTGACCAGATCGCGACACCACTCATTGCCTGCCAGGCGGTAAGCTGATATTTACGCAATAACACGGTAAAAATTGCCCAGAGGATGGCGCTGATAAAAAACAGAAAATCCCCTAGCCCGAATGCCACTCCGGTCTCCTGATACATCAAGGTGCTCATCACACACAGCACAATAACCATAATGATCAGACTGGCCCAGGTATGCTTATCAAAAGCTTGCCCCATCAGGAAAAAGGCCATGATTGCCGTACAAATCGGAATACAGCCATTCAAAAAAATTGCCGCATGCGCAGTGGGCGCATAATGAAAGGCACTATAGGCAAACAGGCAGTAAATAACCCCACCGATCATTGCCAGTATAAAAGGCTCTTTTTTTAATAAAAAGCCCGCCTCTTTGCGGTACAACAAGATCGGCATCAGGATCAGAAAAGCCAGAGAAAAGCGCAGTGCAACTATATCCCAGGCACTGATCTGCCAAACTGCATTTAGACGGGCGGTCAAGGTAAAACCGCCCCAGATACACATGGTCGTAATTAAAAAGAAATAACCTTGTGTGCGAGTCGATAAGGCCATGAGTAATTAAGTATTACGCTGACGGCAGGCTTCATACAGCGCCATCCCAGTTGCCACACTGACATTCAGACTTTGTAAATTGCCAGCCATCGGGATATACACCGTCTGATCACATTGGCTTTGGGTAATAGGACGCAGGCCGGTATCCTCCGCTCCCATGACGATACACACTGCGGTTCCGGTGAAATCAAAATTCTGGATTGGCAACGCTTTTTCATCCAGCATGGTGCCAACTACACGCACATTAAACTCATCTTTGATTTGACCCAAACTGCGCGCCAGATTGGTGACCTGAATAAATTTTACCTTTTCCGCCCCACCTGCAGCGACTTTACGTGCAGTTGGCGTCAGACTGGCTGAACGGTCACGTGGC
>NZ_SMTB01000064.1:0-15437 GCF_006864105.1 Acinetobacter sp. RF14B
TACACAGAATAATTCGGTACTATTGAACATCGGGACTAGAGTTGTGGGTTTTGTGTGGTAACTCAACTGATGGCTCTAGTCCTCCTATTTTTCAAGTTAATTTCTTATCCGCGATTCGGGTTAATAGAGCATGCTGTTAAGAATAATGTTCATCTAAAAATTAAATAAAATGAGCATTACTTCCTCTTAGTAGGAGCATCTATTAATATATCCAGCGCCCTAGCCCTAGCCCTAGCCAAATACACTTCTACACAGCACGCTGTACATATATTTGTTATAATCTCAATATCTACTTCACTCAATTGATTAATTTTTAGCCAATATGCAAGACCTTGCTCATCTGGAACCTCTCGCCAAAGATCTACCGCAAACCAAACGCGGCCATGATCGTTGCATTGCGTTGCTTGTCAGTGCAACCGAGCTTTTTCTGGAGCATAGTTATGATGCAGTCTCACTAGATGATATTGTTCAGCATGCTGGTGGTTCCAAGGCTTCTATTTATAAATATTTTGGCAATAAAGAAGGGCTATTTAAAGCGATCTGTGACTATCGTCGTGAAAGGTTTTTTGAACAAATCAGCATTCCTATTGAATTGATGGCCTTGGATTTTCGTCGTTATTTGGTAGAAACTCTGTTAAATTTTTATCATCAAATTATGACGCCTGAAAATTCGGCATTTATGCGTCTGGTCTTTGAACAGAGTCAGCGTAATCCAGATCTGGCTTTACATATTCATCAACGCGGACCTGTACATGTTCAGACTTCAATTGCCAATGCTCTGGAACAGGCAGATGCCAAAGGCGTACTACGTTGTGAAAATCCAATGTATTCGGCTCAGTTATATTTTGGTATTTTACGCAATCTGGAATGGCGTATTCTAATGGGAATTCAGGAAGAAGAGAGTGATGAAGAAATTACCAAGTATATTCATTACTGCGTAGACCGCTTTTTAGAAGGTCATCAAAAAGTCTAGTTTTTTTGCATTTTCCATCTCATATAGTATATTAGCCGATTCCGTATTTTTCTTAACTCACTAACCAACAACTAATTGTTGATCGGATTTTCAGCAATTATTGTGGAGTAACCAATGGCTCTCCGTCACTTTCTCACTTTACGCGATTTATCGACTTTAGAACTTAACCAAATATTGCAACGCGCTATTGAGCTCAAGCGCAAACAGCATAATAATGAAGTTTTCCAACCCTTTGTTGGCAAAGTCATGGGCATGATTTTTGAGAAATCCAGTACCCGTACGCGCGTTTCGTTTGAAGCGGGCATGAGCCAGTTTGGCGGTAGTGCTATTTTTCTGTCATCACGTGATACCCAGTTAGGTCGTGGTGAACCTATTGAAGACTCAGCACGCGTTATTTCCAGCATGCTGGATATCGTAATGATCCGTACTTTTGGTCATGACATCGTTGAGCGCTTTGCTTCTTATTCAAAAGTTCCAGTCATTAATGCGCTGACCGATGATCATCATCCCTGCCAGCTACTGGCTGACATGCAGACCTATCTTGAGCATCGTGGCTCAATTGAAGGTAAAACTGTGGCCTGGATTGGTGATGGCAATAATATGTGCAACTCTTATATCGAAGCGGCGCATATGTGGGGCTTTAAACTGAAAGTTGCCGCACCTAAAAGTTATGAACCACAAGAGAAATTCCTGTCTGAATTTGCCCATTGTGTCGAGCTGGTAGATACAGCTGAAGATGCGGCGGTCAATGCAGATCTGATTGTCACTGATGTTTGGGCCAGCATGGGCCAGGAAGAAGAACAGAAAATTCGTGAAAAAGCCTTTGCTGATTATCAGGTGAATGAGCGCCTTATGGATCTTGCTCATCCGGACTGTTTGTTTATGCACTGCTTGCCTGCACATCGCGGTGAAGAGATTTCTGAAAATCTGCTTGAGCATAAAAATGCTGTGGTGTGGGATGAAGCCGAAAACCGCCTGCATGCACAAAAAGCACTGGTAGAGTTCTTATTAAATGAGAACCTGAAAAAAGACTAAGATGTATCCTCATCTTCACAAATTAAGCACCAATCTCTGGTGCTTTTTTTGTCTCAGCTCTTATAATCAGGGTTGGGACGATATAAAAAGTGATACAAGCTAATGCAAAAAAAATATTGGGCTTTCGCAGTTATTGCAGGACTCAGCAGTCTGTTCATGCAAGCGAATGCTTCTGAATTTGATCAATATCTGCAAAATAAAGGCATTCTTAACAGTAAGTTCAAAATTCAGAAAAAAGCAGAGCTGAATGAATTGCTGGCAGTACTGAGCGCTGAAGACTCCAAAACCCTACCATTACAGATTGATCAAAATACGGTTATTGAGCAATTGCAACTCACCGCCAATAAAACCAGCCTGAAGGGCGTGATCACCACCCCGGACTTTGCTCAGTTTGAGACAGATTTAGGTCGTAAAGAAGTGCAAAAGCTCATTATGAAAAATCTAGTGCAAAGCTGCCCTATTTTCTTTGAGCATGAGTATCAAAAACTAAATCCGTATACCGTACAGCTTGAACTCAGTTCAGAAAAAAATCGCTACACCCTGGAACTTAAACAGAAAGATTGCGGTATCAAATGATTTGTTCCTCTGCTGCATAAAATGATTTAGTCTTGCTCTGCATCACGCCATGAATGATGCAGACACTCTTACTCTTAATAGACTACAAGATGGAATTAGCTTTGCCCTCAACGCCGATTATCTGCTCTGGCATAATGCCGTTTGCCCCCTATCGGAAGATTTAAAACATCAGAAAATACTGCCTCCACTATCCAAAAAATAAATAGCATTATTTTTCAAGTAAAGGTTCAAAAGGTTTTATACAATTCTTATTTAAAAGGTTGTTTAACGAACCAAACCTTGAGGCTGCAACATAATAATCAGCGCACCTAAAATCACCACCATTCCACCCAGTAAATCCCAGCGAGACAGACTCACCTGATCAACAAAGCGCAACCATATCAAAGCTGAAAAAACATAGATACCCCCATAGGCCGCATAGATACGCCCGGAAGCGGCTGGGTGTAATGTTAATAACCAGACAAAAGCAGCCAAGGCCAATGCGGTAGGAAGCCATAACCAGTGGCTTCTCCCCTGATTTAGAATCAGGTAAGGAAAATAACAGCCTAAAATTTCCATAAGCGCCGTAACCAAAAACAGGCAAAACGTGGTGAACAGCTTTGTAACTTGAATATCCATGATTTAACTATTGAACTGTATGATTGAGTTTATTAAAAAATATGAGTGCATGAAAAAACCCGTGCTTGCACGGGTTTAATTCTTTCTTCAAGCTTAGGCAGGTTCAGCGGTCTGATCTTCAAAGACTTCAAGTTTCAAGCCAACTGCTTTACCATCTTCTTTTTTCACGGATACTGCCACATTGCCACCGTTTTCAGCCAGCTCACCAAACAGAATCATTTCTGCCAGCGGTTTCTTCAGATGTTCTTGAATCAGTCGCTGCATTGGACGAGCACCCATTAAACGGTCATAACCATGTTCAGCCATCCATTCACGTGCACTGTGATCCACATCCAGAATGACTTTCTTCTCATCCAGCTGTGCCTGAAGTTCGGTCAGGAACTTATCGACTACATTTTCAATAACTGTAGTTGCCAAAGCTTTAAACTGAATCACGCCGTCCAGACGGTTACGGAATTCAGGTGAGAAGGCTTTCTTCATGGCTTCCTGGTTGTCATTGCTGTTGTCCTGCTCCATAAAACCAATGCTGACACGGGAAATACTTTCTGCGCCAATATTGGTGGTCAGCACCAGAACCACATTCCGGAAGTCTGACTTGCGGCCATTATTATCTGTCAGTGACCCATGATCCATGATCTGTAATAACAGGTTAAATACATCTGGATGAGCCTTTTCAATTTCATCCAGAAGCAGCACACAATGCGGATGCTTGTGAATTGCATCCGTGAGCAGTCCTCCCTGATCAAAGCCAACATAGCCCGGAGGTGCACCGATCAGGCGAGATACCGCATGACGTTCCATATATTCAGACATATCAAAACGGACCAGCTCTACACCCATTAACTTGGCCAGCTGTTTAGTGACTTCAGTCTTACCTACACCTGTAGGACCTGCAAAAACGAAGCTACCGACTGGCTTATCCGGAGATTTCAGGCCCGCACGTGACAGTTTAATGGCAGAAGCGAGCGCTTCAATGGCTTCATCCTGACCAAAAACCACACGTTTCAGATCACGTTCCAGATTTTCAAGGACAGTCTTATCATCTTTAGACACTGTTTTCGGCGGAATACGGGCAATCTTGGAAATAATATCCTCAATGTTTTCCACCGTGATCGGGCTATTGTCCTGCTCAGCTTTCAGACGACGCTGTGCACCTGCCTCATCAATTACATCAATCGCCTTATCTGGCAAGAAACGGTCATTGATAAACTTGGCAGACAGTTCTACTGCGGACACCAAGGCCTGATCGTCATACTGAACATGGTGAAAATCTTCAAATTTCGATTTCAGACCACGCAAAATATCAATAGTTTCTGAAATAGAAGGCTCATTCACATCAATTTTCTGGAAACGGCGCGACAAGGCATGATCTTTTTCAAAAACCTGACGATATTCCTGAAAAGTCGTTGAACCGATACAACGCAATGAACCATTTGCCAGTGCCGGTTTGATCAGATTCGAGGCGTCCATGGTGCTCCCCATACTCGAGCCTGCACCAATAATCATATGAATTTCATCAATAAACAGGATGGCTTCCGGTTTTTTCTTTAAAGCATTGAGGAGTTGTTTCAGGCGTTTTTCAAAATCCCCCCGATATTTGGTTCCTGCGACCAAAGCACCAATATCCAGACTAAATATCTCGGCATTTTCCAGCGGTTTTGGTGCTTTACCGTTCACAATTAGCCAAGCCAGACCTTCCGCGATCGAGGTTTTACCTACGCCCGGGTCACCGACCAATAATGGATTATTTTTACGGCGGCGACATAAAATCTGTGCAGCACGTTCAATTTCTTTTTCACGACCAATTAAAGGGTCTGTTTTGCCACGCTGGGCTTCTACATTCAGATTGGTGGTATAGAGTTCCAGCGGTCCTGAATTCGCAGAAGATGCAGACTCTCCTTCCAACTCTTCAATTTCTTCTTCAGACGGCACATCATCCTTACGTGTGCCGTGCGAAAGATATTGAGTCAAAGTTAAACGATTAATCTGGTGACGTTTCAACAAATAGACAGCAAATGAATCCCGCTCAGAATACATGGCCACCAGAATATCTGCGCCTTCTACCGTCCGGTCACCACCACTGGATTGCACATGGAAAATTGCACGCTGCAAAATACGGTCAAAGCTTTCGGTAGGATGAGGTGCCTGATCGCTATTCTCAGCGAGTTTAGGGGTATGTTGTTCTACGTAATCTTCCAATTCTTTACGCAGCACGATAATGTCCGCGCCACATGCTTTAAGAGCATTAACGGCTGAATCATTATCAAGTAGAGCCAATAATAAATGCTCTACTGTCAGGAATTCATGTCTCTTCTGACGAGCCATGCTGACAGCCAAACGTAGTGATACTTCTAATTGACGACTGAGCATGCAACCCCCTTAGTTTTTAGGCTCAATCTGGCAAAGTAATGGATGACCTTGAGATCGAGCGCAATTGTTAACTTGGTTCGCTTTGGTTTCCGCAATATCCCGTGGATAGACCCCAGCTATACCTTTCCCTTCATAATGTACAGTTAGCATCACTTGAGTTGCTTGGTCAAGATTCATTGCAAAGTATTGTTGTAAAATTTCAATTACAAACTCCATAGGGGTATAATCGTCATTCATCAATACCACTGCATACATCGGTGGACGCTTTAATTCTGGAGGCGCAGTCTGTACTGCAATATCTGAATCACCCTCATGATCGGGTTCGTTGCTTAAACGCGGACTCATATGCCAATCAACAATTCCAGACTGATAAAAAGAATTTTTGACATCACTTAAACACATTTGACGTTTATTGTTTGGCATAAGATTTCTATTTCACACTTAATTTGCATTTGCTTCGGTCTTAGGAATTTCAGACAACACAGTAGACGGACTTTCTACCGCTTTTCCTTGATCCCAGCTAAAACGGCGTGTGACCGGTTTAGAACCCGTCAAGCGCACTTCGATAAATTCTGGTCTAAAGCCTTTGGGCATCGTCCAGCGCCCAGTAAGACGTTCATAGTTTTCAAAATTGAAACTCTTATCCTCCATCGGCACGACCAGAATTTCTGAGCCTTTGATCAGACGCATTTCGACGGAACCGGATACCCGTTTTTTGCCTGGACTGACCTGAATCAGATCAAGCTGATATTCAAATGCATTGTCTGGCAAAGGCTTAATGCCAACATGCTGGACAGTCAAGGCCAAACCACCACGCTGACGTAAAATTTCCCGGTAAATTGTACCCAGACTTTCTGCCTGAGCCTGTTCATCCTGGGCTTTGGTCATGGCCAGATAGAGGTCATTGGTATTGCTGACCGCCAGATCTCGTTCCTGAACCGCAGTATTCAAACTTTTATTCATGCTTTCCAGACTGGCTTTCTGCTTTTGTACTACTTCGACCAACTGTTCAGCATCAGCATCAAATCCGACCACAGTCAAACCCTGACGGTGTCCGACCGTATAGCCCAATAAGCCACTGCCCAACATCAATACTACTGCACCAACCACCAGAGGAGTGCTTCCTTTCATCAAAGGTTTTTTTTCATCTGGCTCTTGAGGGATCGTCGCGTTTGAGTCTGTATTCGGCATTTTGATCTCTAATTCGATTTATTCAAAACACACATTTAAATCTAAATCTAAATGTGTGTGAAGTTCTAATACGTTTTTTATGGTAATAAGCCGATATTATTCAAGCCAGCATCTTCTGCAAAACCAAACATCAGGTTCATGTTCTGCACTGCCTGACCTGCTGCACCCTTAACCAGATTGTCTTGAGCGACCAGTATCACCAGCTTGGCCGGCTGTGGCTTATATAAAGCAATCCGTAATTCATTGGCGCCACGTACTGAACGGGTTTCAGGTGAACTGCCAGCCGGCATCACATCTACAAATTTTTCGTCAGCATAGTACTGTTCATATAATGCCTGCAAATCTGCAGCCTGGCCGGCTTCGGTAAGGTCGATATAAATAGTCGACAACATGCCGCGGATCATCGGGACAAGATGCGGAACAAACAGGATCTGATCAAATACACCCTGCTGTCCTGAGATATTTTCTAGGGCTTCAACAATTTCCGGGTGATGACGATGGCCCGCTACACCATAAGCCTTGAAGTTATCTGAATTCTCAGAGTAAATTATGCCCAAGCTGGCTTTACGGCCTGCACCAGAAACACCTGATTTCGCATCAATAATAATACTCTCAGGCTTCACCAAAACTTCGTTAGCTTGTAAAACTGGTGCCAGACCCAGCTGTACAGTCGTTGGATAACAACCCGGATTTCCAATTACACTGGCTTGTTTGATGTCTTCACGATTCAGCTCAGATAAGCCATACACAGAATTTTTTAACAGTTCTGGACATGCATGCTCCATGCCATACCATTTTTCAAACTGGGCAAGATTCTGTAAACGGAAATCTGCTGCCAGATCAATCACTTTGGTATTTGCGGCCACTAGGGCTTCAGCATGCTGCATGGCAACACCATGAGGAGTTGCGAAAAACACCACATCACATGATTTAAGTAAATCCTGACTTAAATCAGAAAATTCAAGATCGGTATGACCGCGTAAGCTCGGGAACATATCATCCACACGACGGCCTGCTTCCGTACGTGATGTAAGTGCTTTCACTTGAACATTTGGATGTCGCAGCAATAGACGTAAAAGTTCAACGCCTGTATAGCCTGTACCGCCTACAATACCCACTGAAATCACGATCTTTACCTCAAAAATGTCTGTTTTCTTTATAGCGTAATAGTATGACAGGAAGTTGTGGCTTTCTAAACCATTTTACTCAGGATTGATGCTTTTTTATAATTTTCAGCAGGTTGAGATTTTAAAAGTCTTGAAAGCACATACCGGTTTAATTTCCCTCATTGGTATTTAACTTTGTCCAGCTGCAATAACTCAGATAAAGCCCAAAGAAAAATCCTGGTATAGCCAAAAACACAATAGGATCAGCCTGAACGGTAAACGGCGTCAGGCCAATAATGGCAAGCAGTACTGCAAGCGTCGCAAGCCATTTAGGAATTACTCTTTCCCGACTCCAGAGTAGAGCTATAATAAAGAGAATCATCCAGGCCAATACACTAGAGATGAGGACTAAATAACTGGTCCAGTGATAGGAAATCGGATTGTCAGGAGAGAGCATATTCAAGATAAAAAGTATATAGAAAAATAATGCCGGCAAAGACATTAATATAACCAGAAGACTGATGCTAAACCGATTCCAATTCATGTGAATAAATTCTAGTAGTTATGTGTCGATTTTAACCAAAATCTGAAAATGATAAAGTCTTAATTGCTTAGGCTATTGAGAATAAGCTCAAGATAAGACCAATTTAAACGATGCAACCTCATATTGATCATCGCTATATAATAACCGAAATTTTGATCAATTTAGGAACCATAGTAGCCCATAGTTATACCAATATTAAAGCCTGCTTCAGTCTGCTAAATTTTATATTCTTATAGACTGATTTAATTAGGCTTTATTGACAATCTGTCTGTATTGCAAAATGTATGTATGTTTATGCTGACATGTGCATGAAATATAAAACTTAAACATTCTAAATAATTTATACAGAAGCGCTAGCAAAACGTGCTGTCTAAAAACACATAGATTAACAATTCCACCAATATGGCAAAAACGTATCTTTTAAATACTGACGATGTTGCTGAAAGTTTGCATCATGCTGAGCAACCAACTGCCAGAACCTTGAGCTGTGATCAAAATGGTGAGTATGTGCAAGTTCATGCACACTTACATAACGCACAATCTCTTGAGGAAATAACACCAGCGCACTGTTGAGCATAATGTCATGTTTGGCTGAACAACTGCCCCAGCGGGTTTTGGGTTGACGAATATGACAGACATTAAAAGACAGCCCGGTTTCCTGAGCGATTTGCACCAAATACCCCGGCAACTGCTCCTTGGCATAGGCGATGACAAATGCCTTTAAATAAGCTTCAGGATTCCGGTCACTGATAGAAAGCTGGAGTTTTTCTGAATCAAAAACAAAATTATTTTTTTGGCTTTGATAACAAACCTGTAGAGCTTGGGCTTGATTAAAAAGTTGCAATTGTGCCGGTAAAGTCTGGTCAATACTTTGTACTTGTTCCTGCTGAATTTTCCATGTTTTTAATAACCAGGGTTCGGCCTGCTGTAAAAAATTTTGTATTTGCTGCTTACTGCAAGAAACCGGTACCGTCATTTTGATCTGCTGATGCTCTACACGTAAACGTAAACGTCTGGAGCGAGCATTTCGGATGATTTGAATTTCAGGTAGATCGTTTAGGGTCATTTTTATATTTAATCATTAGGGTCTGTTGACACTGCGCCCATGTTTGCGAGGTGAGAGATCTATTTTGCAAATTTTTTTAGTTAAGATAAGGTATGAGCAGCAAATTTAGTCATTCTAAATGCTTTCGTTATGAAACTTGGCAACAGTTTCGCTACTCCTTTCGTTTCATGCCTCATCTACTCAGTTTTAGCTTACAGCACAAACAAGGCATTTATGAAAGATCAACAGATCCTATTTTATTCATTCCCCTCTTTTTATAAAAAGGAAAATTTAAACTTTTAAAAATTTCGAGGAGCCTGATCAAAATTAAAGACGTTCCCTCCTTTAAAAAGGAGGGTCAGGGAAAACTTCTTAAACCGCAGTGCGTTCTTCAATTCCATTATTGGTTGCGACAATCGCAATATCGGCTTTATTTAATGCAAAAATTCCGTTACAGACAACGCCAGGAATATCGTTGATGGTTCTTTCCAGCTCAAGGGCATTCAAGATATTCAGGTTATAAACATCCAGAATTACATTACCGTTATCAGTCACCACACCTTCACGATAAGCAGGATCCCCCCCCAGAGCAACCAGTTTACGTGCCACAGCCGAACGTGCCATTGGGATCACTTCTACAGGAAGCGGGAAATCACGCCCCAATTGCTCCACCCATTTTGAATCGTCAACGATACATACAAATTTTCTTGCAATAGAGGCAACAATTTTTTCACGTGTTAGCGCAGCACCCCCACCTTTGATCATGTGCATATGACGGTCAATTTCATCGGCACCATCTACATAAGCATCTAAACTGCCAACGCTGTTCATATCGACCACGTCTATACCCAGCTTTTTCAGACGCTCTGCTGTGGCTTCTGAGCTTGCCACTGCTGCTTCCAGCTGAAGCTCTGGCAAAAGATCAATTAAAAAGTTCACGGTACTGCCTGTACCAATGCCTAAAATGCCCCCTTTTGGTAAGTGTTTTAAAGCTGCTTTGGCCGCAGCCTGTTTTTTCTCATCTTGGGTTGCATATAGACTCATGACATCACTCAACTATTTTGGACTTTTGCAGCATTTTTAAACCGAAAAGCCGTATGGTTTGTTACAATAAGCGCCTATTTTAAACTGTTAGATGGAAAATTAACATGCTGTCTCGTTTGGTTCGACAAATTTTACAAGCAACGGTCTACGATGTTGCAATCGAAACTCCACTCGAAGCAGCGCCACGAATTAGCGAACGACTCAATAACAACATTCGTTTTAAGCGTGAAGATTTACAACCGGTCTTTTCCTTTAAACTACGCGGTGCCTACAACCGTATTAGTCAATTACCGAAATCCCAGCTCGAACGTGGCGTTATTACGGCTTCCGCAGGCAACCATGCACAAGGCGTGGCACTGTCTGGTAAAAAGTTAGGGATTCGCGCCATTATTGTGATGCCGAAAACTACACCGGATATCAAAGTACAAGCCGTTAAACGCCTAGGTGGTGAAGTGGTTTTACATGGTGATTCATTTGATGTCGCCAACAAGTATGCTATTCAGCGTGCGCAAGATGATGTCATGACCTTCATTCCGCCTTATGACGATGAGCTGGTGATGGCAGGTCAAGGTACGATTGCCAATGAAATCCTGCGTCAATGGCGTGATGTAGATTATGTATTTGTTGCGGTTGGCGGTGGCGGCCTGATTGCCGGGATTGCAGCCTATCTGGGAGATGTGGCGCCACACGTCAAAGTCATTCCAGTGGAATATGATGAATCTGCCTGCCTAAAAGCTGCTTTAGAAGCAAATGAGCGTGTGACCCTTCCATCTGTCGGTTTATTTGCAGATGGAACGGCGGTGGCCCAGATTGGTGAAAAACCATTTGAAGTGATTCGCCTGCAAAAATCAGACAACTCAGGCCCGATCGTCGAGCCGAATGTAGTACTGGTCAATACTGACGAAATCTGTGCTGCAATTAAAGATACATATGACGAGTGCCGCAGTATTGTTGAGCCATCAGGTGCGATGGCGCTGGCAGGTATTAAAAAATACGTTGAAGAACATCAAATTACCGATAAAAATATGGTGTCAATTGTCTGCGGCGCCAACATGAACTTTGATCGTTTACGTTATATTGCAGAGCGTACTGAACTTGGCGAGCGTAAAGAAGCCATTTTTGCCGTGACCATTCCTGAAGAAAAAGGCTCATTTCTGAAATTCTGCCGCGCCCTGCAAGGTCGTAATATTACGGAATTTAACTACCGTGCCAGTGATGCTTCTGCGGCACAGGTTTTTGTCGGCATCAGTTTAAAGAATGGTGAAAAAGAGCGTCAGGAAATTTATGAAAACCTTAAGTTTCATTATGATGTTGACGACCTATCCGATGATGAAGTCGCAAAACTGCATATCCGTTACTTAATCGGCGGTCATGCCGATATTGAAAATGAACGCTTATTCCGCGTGGAGTTCCCGGAGCGTCCAGGCGCATTGCTAACGTTCCTGGAGCGTCTGGGTCCTACCCATAACATTACCCTGTTCCACTACCGCAACCACGGCGCAGCAGAAGGTCGTGTGCTGGTGGGCCTGGAAGCTGAAGATGCACAGCAAAATCCGGACGGTCTGGTTGAAACTCTGGAAAGCATTAGCTATCCATACGATGAGATTACCAATAATCTGGGTTATCAGCGTTTCCTAAAATAAAGAGCAGATCATCAAACCGTCTGAACAGGCGGTTTTTTTATTGCCTGGATTTTCTGAAAAAGGCCACAAATACAGGATTTATGTAATAGTAGATAGCTGATTATTCTAAAAATCTTTAAGATATTAAGCAGATTCGATTTGAATAAAAAGTTAGGAACATTTCCATGGCATTATTTGCAGTCATTGGACTCGGCAGCTTTGGTGCAACGGTTGCAACTCAGCTAATTGAGCTGAAACATGAAGTGATTGGCATCGATCTGAATAAAAAATATGTTGAAAATATCTCTGACCAGCTGACACATGCGGTGATTGCCGATGCAACCGATGAACATGTCTTGGATGAGCTGGATGTCAAGCGTTGTGAAGCTGTAGTTGTGGCGATTGGTGAAGATATTGAGGCCAGTATTCTTTGTGTGCTACACCTGAAAAACATGGGTGTTAAAAAAATATGGGTCAAAGCCAAATCCAAGGCTCATCATATGATTCTGACCCATCTGAATGTCGATAAAATTATTCATCCTGAAGAAGATATGGGCGTACGTGTTGCCCAGTCTCTGAGCTATCCAATGGTCAGCCGCTATATGGCGCTGGAAGATGATCATTATATTGTCAAAGTCGAAATCCATGCCGACCATCATGGCATGCCGCTACGTAAATTGATGAACCATGTGCCTGAAATTAAAACCCTGCTGCTTAAACGTGGTAGCCGCATAGACGACAGCCCTGCTCCGGATATGCTGCTTCAAGAGGGCGACATTCTGGTCATTGAAGGTCTGCTTGAACCTTTACGCCGTCTTTCCAAATATTTTAAACGCTTATGAAAACACCAGACCTTAGTTCACATCACACGGTAAATCTTAGCCCGCCCGCCCTTCTGGCTTTGGGTTTTCTCGGGCTAATTTTTATCGGTTCTTTGCTGCTGATGCTGCCGATTGCCCATCAACAGGAGATTAGCTGGCTGGATGCTATTTTTACTGCCACTTCTGCCGTCACCATTACTGGCCTGTCAGTCGTAAACGTCGGAGAAGCGTATACGATGTTTGGCCAAATTATCATTATGTTCTTATTGCAATGTGGTGGTCTGGGCTTTATGACTTTTGCAATTCTTGCGGTCATGAGTCTGGTGCCAGGAATGGGCTTAAAGCAGCAGGTTATGGCTCAGGAATCCATAGGACAAACCAGCTTAAAAAAAGTCAGCTTTACCATTAAGGCGGTTTTTTTATATTCATTATTTTTTGAAGCTATTGGCACTATGATTTTAACCCTGGCCTGGCTGCAAGATTACCCCTTGGGTGACGCTTTATTTTATGCAGCATTTTATAGCGTTTCTGCCTTCAATAATGGTGGATTTTCTTTATTTCCCAATAGTTTAATGAGTTTTTCCGGGCAATATCTGGTGACCTTTACCATTAGCATGCTGTACATCATCGGCGGGATCGGCTTTTTGGTGCTGATGGATGTAAAAAAACATAAACGCTGGTCCAGGCTCAGCACCAATAGCAAACTGATTCTCTCTACCATTCTGGGTTTGAACTTAGGGGCTTTTATTCTGCTCTGGATTTTAGAAGCGTCGAATCCGCAAACCCTTGGAATCCTGAGTCTAGGCGATCAAGCTTTAAACGCCTGGTTTCATGCCACCGTCCCACGCTCTTCAGGGTTTAACAGCCTGCCTTTAGATCAGATGACAGATGCTTCGACACTGGTCACCATGATCCTGATGTTTATTGGCGGAGGATCTTTAAGTACCGCAGGTGGCATCAAAGTCGGTACTTTTATTATTGTATTGATCAGCGTGATCAGTTTTTTACGCCGCGAAGATGAAATTCGCCTGTTTAATCACTCCATTTCCGAAACAACCACCTTTAAAGCTTTGGCAGTGGTCTGTATTACCGCTGGACTGATCATTATGGGCTTTATGAGTTTACTGATTCTTGAACCTGATCATGAGTTTCTAGATTTGTTATTTGAGACAGTTTCAGCAGCCTGCACCGTCGGCTTGTCACGAGGCGTAACCGAAGAGCTGCAACCTGCCAGTTTGATCATATTAATGCTCTTGATGTACGCCGGTCGTTTGGGTCCCTTAACCCTAGCCTACTTTATTGCAACCCCGAAAAAAAGCCGCCTGAAGCATCCTCTGACAGAGATTCAGATTGGATAATTTTTAATTTGAAACACATAAATAGCCGATAAAAAAACCACGCCAAAGCATGGTTTTTTTATTCGAGGTATTTTAATACCAGTTCAGTAAAGATACACCCAAACCGACATAAGTCGCGCGGTGATTATAATCAATCAGACTCTCGCCATAACCATCAAAAAGTTGGAACTGTCCACGCAAACGACCACTAATCGGGAATGACCAGTCAAACTGTACGGCGCCACGACTTTCATCCCCACCTTTCAGTGTATGTCTCAACATTAATGAAAAATCATGTTCCTTGTGACGATAAAATGCAGTCAGATCCCCCCGACCAATATAGTTTTTGATTTCAGGATTGTTATCATCCTCCCACTTCTCTTCAATTCGATACCAGGGGCGAACCATCATGGCGAAATTGTCTTTTTCAAAACCAAGATTCAATATAACCCGGTTCCAGCTACGTGAAAGCGGATCTGAACGGCCATTGGACTGATGGTTAAGCGTCAGACCAAGTAAACGCCAGTTTAAACCGAACAAGTCATAATTCGTACGGAAGATCAGGCTGGCTTCAGGTTCATAATTGGTTTCACGAAACGGCCGGGATTCATCCGAATTATAGACCTGCCAGCGTGAAGACTGAGTATAACCTAACCAGAGATCACCATTATTGCCGAGAATATTTTCCACGGCCTTGGTTTTCAAAGACAGCTGGAATTTTGCTTCAGTTGACGTGAGATTCTGTTTCTCTGTCTCGGTATTGTTCGGGTTTTCACTTTGTGGGAATTCATTTTTTTTCGATGTCCAGAAACCTGGCATCAAATATAGCGGTTGGTAGGAGCGGATGTTCCATGTACCCAGTTTACTCTCTGGTGAAAGCTCCCAACGGCTATCCATTAAAGACTCAGTGGGAGTCAGTCTTGGCCTCTCAGAAGTATAGATATTAGAAAAAATATCTGCACTTTTTGCTTTCAGGCTATCGGCTGTGGGCCTAAGTTCCTGGGCAGCACGCTGTTCAGAAACAATTTCAGGCTGATTACTGCCCGATGCTTTAAATAAAGTATCGTAACAAGCCAGTCGCTCCGCACTCACTTCCAGTGCTGCACAGGCTTCGGCGGTTGCGGGCGTAGGACTATTGACCAGCACCGGATTTTC
>NZ_SMTB01000065.1:0-15388 GCF_006864105.1 Acinetobacter sp. RF14B
CCTTTGACCCGTGACAAGCTGATGAATCTGGCACGTGGCCGTGAATGGGGCGCGATGGAACGCTCGATTGATGTTCAGGTGTCCCGTTTACGTCGTCTGGTGGAAGAGAATCCAGCCCGTGCGCGTTATATTCAAACGGTGTGGGGGGTAGGTTATGTCTTTGTTCCAGATGGTGCGGAGTAATTTTTTCGTATCAGAAAAAATAGGATGAGTTGTCCGTAGCTATATTTCTGATTTTGAATTGCGTGACAAACTCATTCGCAACTGTTTAAAGCAGGAAGTATTTATCTCTAATGTTTCTACGACACAGTGAGGATTTGCTGCAATTTGACGGGTTTTGCGATGAGCAATACTGCTCCGCAAGATGGTTGTACCTACTTTTGTCAAAACAACAGTAGGTTGAACCGAAGGTGTTAACCTTTATCTCAATTCCAGACAGTTTAACTTCGCTAGGATAAGGACTTTTAATTGACTCATCATAATTTGCTGAAGTCATAGCACAGGATTGCTCAGTGAAACTCGACCCCATCGACCCGCAAGAATTTACCGACTTTGTCCGTTACTCGGAAAAAAAACGCACCCGCTGGGAACGCTTTTTAGACAAAATCAAACCCCGTTCCGCCGCCCTGCGCACTACGGTGCTGGTGGTTTTTGTGGTGCTGTTCAGCCTGTTTATGTCGATCTGGTTTTTCTGGCGTACCCTATATCTGCCTGAAATCCAGCAGCATGCACGCTATTTGGCAGTTGAGCTGGAAATCCTGAACAACCCGAATCTACGCCTGTATCACAATGATCAGCAAGTGGATATTGATGCCTATCTAAAAAATCGTCTCGGTATCGAGTACATCACTGATCCGGCGGAATATCCCAATATTAGGGAAAAAGTTATTGCGGAGTTTTTTACCAACCAGATTGAAACAAAGCTGGCCAAAGAGTTAAGAATCGAGCAGGCCACCGTCTATTTCCAGTTTAAGCCAAGTCCGCAGATCTGGATCCAAACACCTGAAATGAATGGCAATTGGGTACGTGAGCCTTTAAAAACCTATGCCAACTATAGTCCTGAGCTGATATGGGGCTGGCTGCTGGGAACACCGCTCATTGCCGGGATTATTATTCTGATTCTGGTACGCCAGTTAAACCGCCCGCTACGCCGCTTGCAAGAAGCGGCCAACAGCTATAGCAATAGCGGATCGGCGCCCTATCTGGATACCAATCACGGGCCACTCGAAATTCGCCAGGTGAATCATGCCTTTAACCAGATGATTTATACGCTGGATCAGACCGAACGTGATCGCCGGATTATGCTGGCCGGTATATCGCATGACTTGCGTACCCCGCTTACCCGCATTCGCCTAAGTGCAGAAATGATGCCCGATGAGGACTTTTTAAAAGAAGGCCTAATTTACGATGTCGAAGACATGGATGCAATTCTAAACCAGTTTATTTCCTATATGCGCGACGGCTCAGATGAAGATTTGCAAGATACCAATGTCAACGCCCTGCTGCAGGAGCTGGTCACCCAGTTTAAGCCCTTAGACATTCATTTTAGTCCTCAAGACATTCCACTGATTCAGGTGCGTAGCATGTCCCTGAAACGCTTGATTGGCAACCTGATTAATAATTCAAAACGTTATGGTGCCGAGCCGATCGAACTTTCTGCATTTTCAAAAGGCGACCGTCTGCTCATTTCTGTGGCAGACCATGGCGAAGGAATTCCTGAAGATCAGATCGAAGCACTCATGCAGCCTTTTGTCCGGGGTAATTCTGCCCGCACTGTACAAGGAAGCGGTTTGGGCCTGGCCATTGTAAAGCGTATTGTCGATATTCATGCCGGTGAGCTGCATATCCATAATCGCCCCGAAGGAGGTCTGGAAGCTGTTATTTCCCTTCCTTTGCACAAACCTGATTCAGACGCTTCTGCCCCTGCGAGTACGCTCGATAAAATCCGACAAACGCTCACTGAGCATTTTTAAGATTGGCGTAAAAAATGATCAGTTGATTTTTTAGCTTTTCTATACAATGGATTTTATATTTATTTAATTCAACAACTTAAAAAACATCAAATATTCTTATACCTACATTTCGTTAAAAAATTAGACCTTAGCCTAACACCTATGCAAAATGTTTTTTTTGATCGGTACAATCCGTATCATAGTTTAAGAATTAATGAGAGTTGAAATGTCTTTAGATCGTATCCGTTTAGCCTCCCTCCACAACAAAGTCATCAGCCCAGAACAAGCCGCTGCATTCATCGAAGATGGCATGACTGTGGGTATGAGTGGCTTTACTCGCGCTGGCGAAGCTAAGGCAGTTCCTTTGGCTTTGGTACAACGTGCAAAAACCAATCCATTAAAAATCACCCTGATTACTGGTGCCTCGCTCGGTAACGATCTTGACAAACAACTGACTGAAGCAGGCGTATTGGCACGCCGTTTACCTTTCCAGGTAGACAATACCTTACGTAAAGCCATTAACAATGGCGAAGTCATGTTCATTGACCAGCACTTGTCTGAAACTGTTGAACAAATGCGTAACCTGCAGTTGAAAAAGCCGGATGTTGCGGTTATTGAAGCTGTTGCGATTACTGAAGATGGCGGCATCATTCCAACAACATCTGTTGGTAACTCTGCAAGCTTTGCAATTTTTGCAGAAAAAGTGATTGTAGAAATCAACACTAACCTCAGCCCGGCATTTGAAGGCTTGCACGATATCTACATTCCGACATATCGTCCAACACGTCAGGCAATTCCATTGACTCAAGTAGACGAGCGTATTGGTACACATGCAATTAACATCGACCCATCAAAAATTGTGGGCATCGTATTTAACAACGAATTGCATGATTCTCCATCTACTGTGACTGCACCCGATGATGAGACTCAAGGTATTGCAAACCACTTGATCGCTTTCTTTGAAAAAGAAGTAGCTGAAGGTCGTTTACCTAAAAACCTTGGTCCATTACAAGCAGGTATCGGTTCAATTGCAAACGCAGTATTAACAGGTCTGAAAGATTCTAACTTTGAAGACTTGATCATGTACTCAGAAGTACTTCAAGACTGTACATTTGAATTGATCGACGCAGGCAAAATGAAATTTGCTTCAGGCTCTTCAATTACACTTTCTGCAAAATATGGCGAAAAAGTATTTAATAACCTTGAAGCGTACAAAGACAAATTGGTTCTTCGTCCACAAGAAATCTCTAACCACCCTGAACTGGTTCGCCGTTTAGGTATTATCGGCATCAACACTGCGCTTGAGTTTGATATCTACGGTAACGTCAACTCGACTCACGTCTGCGGTACCAAAATGATGAACGGTATTGGCGGCTCAGGTGACTTTGCACGTAATGCGCACCTGGCGATCTTTGTGACCAAATCAGTAGCAAAAGGTGGCGACATCTCTTCTGTGGTTCCATTTGCCTCTCACATTGACCATGCTGAGCATGATGTAGACATTCTGGTCACAGAACAGGGACTTGCTGACCTGCGCGGCCTTGCTCCACGTGAGCGTGCGCGTGCGATCATCGACAACTGTGCACACCCAATGTACCGTGATGCCCTGAACGACTACTTCGACCGTGCCTGTGCAAAAGGCGGCCACACCCCTCATCTGCTTCGTGAAGCATTGGCGTGGCATTCTAACTTTGAAGAACATGGTCATATGCTGACTGCAGAAGTTGCAGTTAAAACAGCATAAGCTAAAGAAGCGAACCATTTAAAAACGCCCTGCGGGGCGTTTTTTTATTCCCCCTAGGTTTAAACCCTGCCATGCCGGTGCTGTTATTTGAGCTACAGATGCGAGCACTTTTGCTGAAGGACTTTAAATTCCGATTCTTCACCCTCATACTGAACTCAAGAGTCAAATCAGAGACATGCTATGCGCGTAGATATTTGGTCAGATGTAGTCTGTCCGTTTTGTTATATTGCTAAAAAACGTCTGGAAGCCGCTGCCGAAGAAGCCGGGATTGAACTTGAGCTACATTGGCACAGCTTTCAGCTCGACCCGGAAGCACCGCCTCGTCAGGAAATTTCCAACTCGGAGCGTCTGGCCCAAAAATATGGCCGTTCAGTTGCCGAAGTTGAAGACATGCAACGCAATATCGCCGAGATGGCCAAGGCGGAAGGAATTGAATTTAACTGGGAAGGTGCCAATTCTGGCAATACCCTGAATGCACATCGTATTATTCATCTGGCCCAAAGCAAAGGTTTGGGCAATGAAGCCCAGGAAGCCTTCTTCTATAGCTATATGACACAAGGTCTGGCGATTGGCGAGCGTGAAACCCTGGAAGATGTCGCTGCCCGGATTGGCCTGAACCCGGTTGAAGTCGATGACCTATTGGACTCAGATGAATATGCGGACTTCGTACAGTATGATCAGGAAATCGCGCGTGACCAGCTCAAAGTGACTGGTGTCCCCTTCTTTGTCTTTGATCAGCGTATTGCCCTGGCAGGTGCACAGCCCAAAGAAGTCTTCTTGCAGGTTTTGGCCAAAGCCTTGGAAACACCACCCACTGGTTCGGCTGAGCAGTGCTCTGCTGAAGCTTGTGACCTACCCAACCAGCCTGAATAAATAGGCCCCACTAAAAAATCCCCATTCAAGCTGGGGATTTTTTATAATAATTATTCATTGGTACCGCGCTTTATTCACATTTAATCCACCAGAAAACTAATCTTGAGATTGACGCGGTATTCGGTAATTTTATTGTCTTTAATTACAACTTTCTGCTCATTAATCCAAGCTCCCTGAACATTCTTGACGGTTTCCGTGACCTTTGCAATGCCAGTTTGGATGGCATCCTCAAAACTCTTATTACTACTGGAGTTGACTTCGACGACCTTTGCAATTGCCATGATAAAACTCACTGTAAACATGAATGAAGGGTTATCTTAGACTGTTTTTCAGGCTGTACGTTGTTTATTAAACAAGCTATAGCAAACGCTTACAGGGTTCAAACAATACAATAAAATCGGGTTTGCTTCTACTTGGAGCTTCCCTAAGAGCCTCTCTATTACTTTGCACTTTTATCTCTCTTTACAGGTATAAAAAGCCTATAAAATCAGACTTGAAGCATAGAGCAAACACTCTAATTCATTGTTTTAAAAGTATTATTTTTCAAAAAAATTTACATTTTGCCGAATTGATCATTTTTTAATAATTGCCATTTGATATGATTTCTACGTTATTTCACTCTCCCATTCATTCTGTTCACGCTGTTGAACATGCTTATCTTAAAGGTCAACTTATGAACATGCTTAAATTTGCTTTGGCTACTGCAATCATGGCTGTTTCTATTCAAGCCTCAGCTCAAATTGCACAAATGGTTTATCTGCCAGACTTTCCTGTGAAAAAAGCTGAGACTGAAACCGTGCAGACAGAGCCTACACCTGTAGAAGATGAAAAAGCGGCTTAATGCTCAGGTATTTTTCATGTGTACAGGCTGAATTTTCAGCCTGTTTTTTTATACTCAAACAAGGCAAATGATGCACAAATAAAAGAAGAATTTTCTCAAAATATCAACCTCTCCCCACTTTTTATATTTTCTATTGATTTTTATCACTTTTATTAACTTATATTCATTCAAAATTGCAGGAAAAGTACTCAACATCAGTTCTGAGTTATTGTATGATTTAATGCATCTACAACTCTTATAACTTCACTTTATTATTTAAATTTTACCATGCATACACTTCAAGCTTTGGTTCAAGGAAAAGTCACACCTCAAATGATTTCTATTGATCATTTAATTGAAATGGCTAAACGTTATAACGATCCTCATTCCGCCGAATACAAACTGATAGAACTGGCCACCAATATATTGCTAGCACAGGCTTTGGACCAAGCGCTGAAACATGTCTAGAGAAATAAAATGAATGCTTTAATAAAGGCAAAACTGATTAAAGAATTACATGAATTAGAACAGGCACTGGATCATGACTCCCTCAGCCTATATGAAACCGCTTGTGCCAAGAAAAGAATTCATGACATTTTTAATTTGTGTGATGAGCCTATTTTTAAAAGCCAGATTTTTGCCTTCAAAAGCCGTACCCAACCCGAACTGGCCGCCTATCAGTTTGTGGCGACCACCTCTTATCAACTCAGTTTTCGTGGCTATTTCCACAATGACACTGAGCTCATACGCAGTTTGAAGGCTTTTTCTGTAGCAGGCTGGGCATTTTTACATCATCCTCAGCAGGGCTGGCAGCTCTGGTTTATGCCATCGACCGAGATGGAGCCGCAGCACAGTCCTTGGAATGATCTGGAAAGCTGCTATCACTGGCTATTGCAGCACCCCCGCTTTGATTTAAAACCAGATCAACAGCGCATACCTTCGGGCCTACTCATTCCTTTCACCGGACAGCCTGCTATACAGGAAATTTCCTCTTATCATTTGAGCGATTCCCCATCACCTGTACATGCTTCAACCACAGGGATACAGACTATTCCCCTGCTCTCACAAGTTGTACAGGAAAACTCCGAAACTCAGGCATCTCTCCTAAGCATGCAGCAAACCTCTTTGCCACACCCGGATACAGCTGTGGCGTATGAAGAGGTTAGCTTTCCACTCAACCTGCAACTTGCTGATATGCAGGCGCAGGTACGGCCTCTGGAAATCTCTGATCTGGCGCGCTTATGTAAACTAGAGCTGGATCCTATTGTCGCACCGTGGCATGTCGATCTGGCTTTATATTATGCAGCCGAAGATCAGTGGCAAAACCAGCCAGTGTATTTAATTGAGCAGGTAGATGAACATGGGCAATGGTTGAAATACCTGATGCTTCTGGGTACTTCCAGCTTGCAACAGGCACAGCAGTGTATAGAACACTGGGAAAGTTTATATAAGCGACACTGTATTGCGATTAAATCCATTCAATGGACAGATATTGCGCAGATTTTTACCAAGTTTGATCTCTTATATAACCTCTATCATGATCAGGCTGAAACCTGCTGGACCCACGCTTCCTATCTGCCTTTTATCCCCGCTTCCTCAATCCATACCTCTAAGTTTATCCAGTTTGAGGAAACCCCGGCAGATTTTTCTACTCCACTTTTATTGTTGCAGGAACATCAAAAAATCCGGGTCATTCATGGTGAGCAACGCCTGTCCCTGAACCCGCAAGAAAAGACTTATCCATATTTACTCCTGAAGCGTAGCAAGCATCTCAACTGGCAGAAGATCCACCAGATTATTTTGAGTCTGCCCCAACCTCTCTCTGTACACACCCTGTATACTGAAATTCTTACTCAAATCACTGAATAATTGATGTTATTTTGTAGTTTCACCTTGCTTTTTTTCCTTATTTTTTAGAAAACTACTATTGAAGCAAGAATATATAAGAGCAAAAAATTTCTCATGCAAATTAATAAAATTACGCGAATCTTATTTGTCTCATTTAGCTTGGGCATGGCCAGCTTTGCACTCCGGGCAAATTCAACTACGCTTAGCGATTCAAACCCTCTCCCTGACCCGGAAAAATCGGTACCCTCGGGCTTACTGAACCAGATCCCACGCCTGATTGATGCCACACCGACTCTTCTTCCTGAACAGTCAAGTGACGCAATTGTGCTCGCGACAGAGCAGACAGAAAATAACTCCTGGGCCGACCAGAAACAAAAAACGGTACGAGAATGGGCTGATCGTACCGCGCTCAAAATTGATAACTGGTTTGGTCAGCCCCATCCCGATCAGCCTGCCAAAGCCAGCTTGAGAGTTATCCTGGACAATAGCTGGGATAAATATGAAGATTATGAAATCAAGCCGCGTATCCGTGGAAAAATCAAGTTGCCCACCATGGAGCGCAAACTGAGTCTGGTGTTTGGTGATGATAGTCTGGACAATGAGCTGGACAGCAATGTGGCCATTACCAACGAAAATTCGAGTAATCCCGATAATCACGGCCTGGATACTAAACGTAGCCGGGAAGAAAACACCTCCTTCGCTTTACGCTGGTCCGAATTTTCCGAGCGTCTGCCTTTTGAAACCGATCTGGATCTGGGGCTGCGCTCAGGCGATGACTTATATGCGCGTGCCAAAGTCAGTAAACAGTGGACCATGGACAATGATTATTTTTTCTATGCTGAACAGATTTACCGTTATGGAATTCAAAGTGAAAACTACTTAAGAACCAACCTTGAACTGACACATGCCCGTCCAAATCAGGCCTTTCTGTCCAATCAATTCAGCCTGACTTATGCAGATGAGCAAGATGATGATTTAAAATGGGATAACTATCTGTTTAGGCAGCATCAGTTCTTCAGGGACAATCGTTTTAGTTATGGAATCTATAGCGGAGGTTATTTAAATGACAATGACCTGCGTCTCAATCGCTGGGGACCTTATCTGTCCTGGAGACAACCTTTTTTACGTGAATGGTTCTTTGTCCAAACTGATGTCAACTACTTGAATGATCATCGCGAGAACCGCAGCCATTATCCGGGTGCCTCAGTCCGTCTGGAAGCTTTATTTTAAAATATCCAGCACCTTATCTATTGATGACCGAATAGAACCAAATTTTTAACGTTACCTCGGCCCCTTAAGACGATGGATTGTAGCCTGATCATGAGGACAAACTGCTCGCAAAATAAGGCGGTACCCTATTTGTTTTAGCGGCATATTTTTTCCTTCCAGCGCTACCCAAGGCCAAATCTTCCCTACATTGAGCTCATCAAACTGGGATATTTTTCTAGCCACTCCTGTTGCTCGATCATGCCAGCACTTAAGCTGGCATCGAAACAGAAAATCCCTCCGAAGAGGGATTTTAACCTGATGAACTGGTCGGCTTAAGCCAGCAACAGGCTGTTAATACGCTTGACGTATTCAGCCGGATCTTCAGGCAGACCGCCTTCAGCAATCACGGCCTGGTCAAAGATCACATTGGCCAGATCATCAAACTGCTTGGAAGCTTCCAGTTTTTTCACCAATGGATGTTCCGGGTTAATTTCCAGAATTGGCTTGATATCGGGAACCGGCTGGCCTGCATCTTTTAGCATGCGGATCAGCTGCGGTGAGAGTTCGCCTTCTCCGGTGACCAGACAGGCTGGAGAGTCAACCAGACGGGTCGTCACCCGCACTTCTTTGGTCTTGTCTTTGAGTGAATCTGTCAGCTTGTCAACCACAGGCTTAAACTGGGCTGCTGCTGCTTCCAGTGCTTTTTTCTCTTCGGCATCCTGAAGATCACCCAGATCAACTGCGCCTTTAGACACATTTTGCAGCGATGTACCCTCAAACTCATGCACGAAGTTCATCGCCCATTCATCTACACGTTCGGTCATGAGCAAGACTTCAATGCCTTTTTTCTTGAACACTTCCAGTTGCGGAGAGTTTTTCGCGGCATTCAAGCTATCAGCAGTCACATAATAAATCGCTTTCTGGCCTTCCTTCATAGCGGCTTTATAGTCTGCCAATGAGGTACTTACTTCATCATTGTTCGATGTGGCATAACGTAGCAGTTTTAAGATACGTTCGCGGTTCCCCATATCTTCGCCTAAGCCTTCTTTCAGCACGGCGCCAAATTCCTGATAGAAGGTCTTGAATTTTTCCTGATCTTTTTCGTCTTCAGACTTCGCCAAAGCATCGAGTGTGGTCAGGATGCGACGGGTGTTGCCTTCACGAATGGTTTTGACATCACGGCTTTCCTGCAGCAACTCACGGCTGACGTTCAATGGCAGATCGGCACTGTCCACCACCCCGTGTACAAAGCGTAAGTAGTTGGGAATCAGGTTATCTGCTTCATCCATAATGAAGACACGTTTTACATACAGCTTGATCCCGGCTTTGGCTTCGCGGGTGAAAATATCATGAGGTGCCTTGCTTGGAATATACAACAGTTGAGTATATTCAGTGCTGCCTTCTACACGGTTATGCGCCCAAGCCAGAGGTGCAGAGAAATCATGCGTCAGGTTTTTATAGAACTCGGTATATTGTTCTTCGGTAATTTCAGATTTGTGACGGGTCCATAAAGCACTGGCCGAGTTAATCGCTTCCCATTCATCAGTTTTCACATATTGACCGCCTTGAGCAGTCTCACCTTCAGCAGCCTCTTCTTCCTGCCAGACTTCTTTTTGCATCTGGATTGGCAGGCTGATGTGATCTGAATATTTATTGATAATCTGCTTCACTTTATAGCTTTGCAGATACTCAAGCGCATCTTCCCGCAAATGCAGGATGATATCGGTACCACGGCTTTCTTTGGTGATCTGCTCAACCTCAAATTCACCCGTCCCCCCACTGATCCAGCGTACGCCTTCAGATGTGTCTGCACCCGCACGGCGTGATTCGACCGTGATTTTATCTGCCACAATAAAACCTGAATAGAACCCCACACCAAACTGACCAATCAGCTGGGCATCGGATTTTTGATCACCAGTCAGTTTGGACATAAAGTCTTTGGTGCCTGATTTGGCAATCGTACCCAAGTTATCAATGGCTTCCTGCTGGCTTAAACCGATGCCATTATCCGAAATAGTGATGGTTTTATGGTCTGCATCCAGACTGACACGCACCCGAAGATCAGGATCATTTTCATAATATTCAGGATGATTGATGCCTTCAAAACGTAATTTGTCACAGGCATCAGAAGCATTCGAAATGAGTTCGCGCAGGAAAATTTCAGGATTGGAATACAGGGAGTGCGTTACAAGATGTAGTAACTGGGCCACTTCTGCCTGAAAGCTGTGTTTTTGTGCGCTTGATTCGCTCATTGGTCACTCCTTTTATTTTTAAATACAGATCACAACTGTTGCCAATATGAATGGAGGGAGTTGGCCAATTTTCAATAGAAAAACTTAAATTTTTTCTGCCATAACGCTTTTAGCGCAGTCATTTGCATAAATTTAATTGAATTAGACCTTATCTTAATAAGGTCCCAACCTGTAAATCCGCTCAAAATGCAGATCCAGCTCCTGCTGGCGCATCGTATAAACCTGACTTAAACAGGAAACCGATTCCCGACAGCGATTACGGAATTGCAGCCATTTCACATGGTCTCTCTGAATTACCGAACGGGTTCCCATCGGCACCAGACGGCGCAAAATATTATAAGTTGTACTCATTTTGACATCGGCATCATTGAGCGAAGTATGCTGACAAATGGCTTTTTCAGTAACTGTCTCGGCTTTATTACAATTAAAACTGGCAGCATGGCTCTCCATGACCATCAGACAGCTTGCGATCACAAAACCCTTTAATAGAAAATTCATGTCAATTTTTCTCCTTATTATGAAGTCATATTCAATTAATATTTACTTTATGGATTCTAATATATTTAGATATAGCCAATCTGCTCAATCTTAATTCGTTATAAATCGTTGTTATTTTGAAAAAAAAGCCTCATCAACGATGAGGCTTTTGGAAAAATATATCCGAATTATGAAAACTTAGAATTTGTAGCTATAACCTAGTGTATAGATTACTGGATCAATATCTAATTTAAAATTTTCGACTGCTGTTTCAACTTTTGGATTAAGGTCTGCATAACGTACATCTGCAAATACACCCCAATTTTTAGCATCTGCTGGTTGGAAGTTAAAACCGATTTGAGCAGCATAGCCAAAGTCCTCTTTAACTTTAACTTTAGTATTCGCTAAATCTCCTGAAGCTTCCTCATCCCAAGGAATAAATGCTGTCGCACCTACACCGATATAGGGTGTGAAAGCAGTTGAATTTTTAAAGTTATACTTAGCTGTAATCGTTGGTGGTAAATGTTTTAATTTAACACCTGCTGTTGCTGCACCAGTCACATTTACATCATGGCTAATTGGAGTAGCTAAAAGTAACTCCGCCGAGAAGTTATCATTAAAAAAATATTCTACCGATGGTGTAAAAGCAAGCTCACTATCAGCTTCTACCGTCATGGTATCATTCGCGATCTGTTTGTCTTGAGTTGGAGCAATTGCAGAACCACCTACTTTGACCTGCCACTGGCCAGCCATTGCCGATGCAGAAAGACCCATTAATACAATTAGAGCAGTTTGCTTTAACATTTAAAAACACCCCTTTGGAAGATCAATTATAAAAAAAATCATTAATTAATAATAAACACGAGGAGAATTAATATGCAATAGTGATTATAATACAAAAAAATCAATATTATTTAAGCTACTGTTATTTAAGTTAATTTATTTTAAATAGACTAAATTGGTTGGTTTTATATTTTCAGATTTTCAATAATAAAAAACAGGATTTTATTCAGACTATAATACTCAGGATTTAATTAAAAAAGACTTAAAGATATATTTAAAATGCATTTTAAAAATTAAAATAAAATCTGCCCTAAATCAATTAGGGCAGATTTAAACCCTTTACAGGATCATGGCGGCAATCCAGCCAAAAATGATTAAAGGGATATTAAAATGAATAAAGGTAGGAATCACACTGTCTTTCATATGATCGTGCTGACCATCCATATTCAGGCCTGAGGTTGGTCCTAAAGTCGAATCTGAGGCTGGAGAACCTGCATCTCCCAGCGCAGCCGCAGTGCCAATAAGAGCAATGGTGGCAGCAGGACTAAAGCCGAACTGGATACACAGCGGCACATAGATGATCGCCAGAATCGGCACAGTCGAAAATGAAGAGCCTATCCCCAAGGTAATCAGCAGACCAATCAACAGCATCAAAAAGGCAGCCAGAGCCTGACTGTTACCGATCCAGTTGACCGATGCTTCAACCAGAGCGGGAATCTGGTTCGTCGCGTCAATCACCGCAGCAAAACCTTGTGCAGCAATCATGATAAAGCCGACCAGCGCCATCATGCGCATACCGGTAATAATCACATCATCCGCTTCTTTCCATTTAAAAATACCGGCACAGCTTAAGATCGCCACACCGACCAGACCCGCCAGAATCATTGAATCGGAATATAGCTGTACGGCCAGAGTAGCAACAACAGCCAGGCCTGCCATCCAGATGGTAAATTTTGAAATTTCCGGCTTGACCTGCTGCTCTGCTATTCCCAATTCACCCGAAATACTCTGCTGTTCTTCGACATGAATATCCTGATAATAGCGCGGCTTGCGGTAGCTGATAAACATGGCCACCAGAAGGCCCACAAACATCCCGAAGACCGGGATCGCCATCGCTCTTGGGATCTGATCATAGCTGATCTCAAAACCATAAGGCTTACCAAAGGTATTGATATTCTGACCCAGAATATCATTCAGGAAGATGGCACCAAAACCGACCGGAACCAGCATATAGGTACCGACCAGACCAAAGGTCAGCAGACAGGTAATTAAACGGCGATCCAGACTCAGATGATTAAATACCAGCAATAACGGTGGAATTAGCACCGGAATAAAAGCGATATGTACCGGAATCATATTTTGCGAGAAGATAGCCGAGACCGCGACCGTACAGAAAATCAGGTATTTCACCCGGTTTCGGGCCTTGAGGGAGACCTCACCTTTTAAGGTGCTGATCATCTTATAAGCCAGCAAGTCAGGCAGCCCAGAACGTGCCAGAGCGAGGGCAAATGCACCTAAAATACCGTAGGCCAGGGCAATTTTGGCGCCCCCACCCAGACCATTGTTAAATGCATCTAAAGTTCCCTGAAGACCCAGGCCTGCCAGCAAACCACCCGTAACAGCACCAATGACCAAGGCAAAAACCACAGGCACACGCGCCAGTGAGAGTCCAAACATGACCCCAATAGCAGCAAGAATTGCGAACATAATGAATTGAAAATAAGAGAAAACGGCTATTTTATCAGAAAATCCGGATAAAAATTCCTCTCCTTATCCTTTCATCAGTCACGATTTTTCACGCCCTATTTTATTGGCCTGAATCGCTTTCTGCTGAATAAACTGGTCAAGATAATGAGCAACTTTCTCTGGCTGGCTGAGAATCGCCCAATGATTGGCTGCCAGTTCAACCCGGGAGAAATCTTCTGCCCAAACCTGTATTTCATCGACTAAATCCGGACCTACAAAGTTGTCATACTGCAGCACGATGGCCTGTACAGGACACATAGCAAAACGCTGTCTAGGCCGGGTTAAACGGGGTAAAAAATTGGCCCGATACAGATTAACGCCATATTTGCCATCTTTGACAATATTCTCATTTAAAGGCAAGTCATGACGATGCTCTAAATGGCTCACGATCTTATTCCAGCGTTGCGGATTAAAACAGTTCCAGACAGCAGGCGCCAGCCAAGGCAATTGAAAAGCAGCGATATACCAGGACTTGCTGAGCTGCTTTAAAAAATTTGTCCGATTCTGCTTGAATTGCTTCCGCATCCAGAAAGCGGCATGATCCAGACAAGGCCCTGACAAGGTTGTATAAGATAGAATTCGCCCCTTAAATTCAGGGCTGGTGACTGCTTCCCAGGCCTGAATTGAACCCCAATCGTGGGCTGCCAGATGAAAAGCCTGTCCGGGTAAAACGGTATCGGCGATTTCTTGCAAGTCTTGGGCTAAGCGTGACAAACGATAGTCACGAATTTTTTCAGGTACACTGGACTCCCCTGCACCACGCACATCGTAACTCACAATAAAATAGTTCTCGCTTAAACAGGCAATAATCGGCTCCCATACCGCCTGATGATCCGGATAACCATGAATCAGTACCAGAGCGGGCTGCCCGGCCTGCCCCCAAGTCTTGACACATAGGCGTTGCTGATCACTGGTTTGCACCCAATGGGTTGATGTATTCATAGCAAATTCCTTTATTTTTATTGATCATTCTATTTACAAATTGATGTAATTTATCACTGCCAGCGTAGGCGGGTTGTTCTAGTATGCTGAGCTATACAATAAAAATGAATATCAATATGAGCCTGTTTCGAAAAATTCAGCGTTTTCCTTTCATTTCCAAATTTATTCTGAATCACTATCCCCCTTATCGGGGTGCCGGCATTGTGATTGATGAAATGAACTTTGCGGATTATCACATCCGGGTAAAAATGCCCTTAACTGGCAAGAACCAGAATATCGTAGGAGTCCATTTTGGCGGTAGCCTGTATTCCATGGTGGATCCCTTTTATATGCTGCTGCTCATGCACCATTTGGGCTCCAAATATATCGTTTGGGATAAAGAAGCCTGGATTCGTTTTCTTGCTCCAGGCCGTGGCACGGTACATGCCGATATCCGGATTTCTGCAGAAGAAGTGAATACGATTATTGAGCTGGCAGCCAACTACCAGCCAGTTTATCGTCATTACCAGCTCAATATTTATGATGAGTCTGGCCTACGCATTGCAGAAGTCCAGAAAACAGTTTATATCCGGCGCAAGCAGAGTAAATCCAAACCTCAGGCTGAATGATCTGGCCCGGACAAAGCCCAGATAAAATAAAAGCGCCATAAAGGCGCTTTTAGCTCTGCTCAACCGCTGTTTTAACGACGACGCTCCTGTTCGATCGCAGCACCTGCACCGCCACCGATTGCACCGCCAATGGC
>NZ_SMTB01000066.1:0-15353 GCF_006864105.1 Acinetobacter sp. RF14B
CGGGCGGCCTGGACAAAAAAGAAATTCTGTTAAATATTGAACAAAAAAATTAAGCTTTAAGTATCTAAAATAATTGAATAATTAAAATATGGAAAATTCTACAATATCGATATTTGGCTCACTCTGGTCAAATATAGGGTGGATTCTTCTGCTTTTCTTTGGTGTGATGATTTTTAAATTATTCAAGCCATTTCTGAAAGGAAAGTTGGGAGAGTTTACCGTTGCTATGCATGCCAAACTTTATCTGAAAGATCCGCAATTATAGGTTTTTATGGGCTCATCAAAAAGCCTTTGAATCATTCAAAGGCTTTTGGGTTTTAAATATTTGAAGCTTTCAGTTTTTCGGTAATCTCGGCCAGAACCTTAATCCGTTTTACTTCATCCCATAAGGCTTTGGCTTCCGGATAATGTTTCGACATCATGCCCAGCCATTGCTTGTAGCGGCCAACCATGCCAATTTCAGTTTTTGCCGGCCCATTGATAAAACGAATTTGCAGTTGCAGCAGGTCATTCCAGTTCAGTAACGGTATATCCGAATTTTGACGGATACACTGGGTCAGGTCGGGTGTGGTGACTGCACCGCGACCAATCATCAGGTCTTCACAGCCCGACTCCAAACGGCATTGCTTGGCATCGGCATTGTTCCAGATTTCACCATTGGCAATAACATTGATCTTGAGTGCCTCACGAATCGGCTGTAACTGATCCCAGAATGCGGGCGGAGTATAGCCATCGGCTTTGGTACGCGCATGAACAGTGACCCAAGACGCTCCCGCATCTTCAATGGCATGCGCATTGTCCAGCATGAAATTGCGATCCATGTAGCCTAAGCGCATTTTGGCCGATACTGGAATGTGTGCAGGAACAGCATCACGCACAGCTTTGACTAACTCATGCACAACTTCAGGTTCATCCAGTAAAATCGACCCACCACGATGACGGTTCACGGTTTTTGCCGGACAACCAAAATTCAGGTCAATTGCCGGTGCGCCCATTGCGGCCACTTTGACGGCATTCGCTGCCAACATCTCCGGGTTATTGCCCAGAAACTGCACATGGACCGGCGTGCCGGCAGCAGTTTTGCCCTCATTTAACAGTTCCGGGCAATAGGTATGATAAACATGATCGGGCAGGATGGAGTCGGTGACGCGGATAAACTCGGTGACACACCAGTCAAAGCTACCTACGGATGTCAGTACATCGCGCATAATCGGATCGGTTAAGCCTTCCATGGGTGCAAGAACAAGTTTCAACGTGGCTACCTGTAAATTCGAAAAATGGAGTTATACGTTTTTTTACTAGGGTTGTCTAGCCAATCCAAATGTTTGCCAGTTAACTGGCAGCCAGCGTAATTGTAGCGAAGACCGAAACTAAGAAAAGAATGTCTGATAACTACCTCCCCCTTAATTTACAAAATAGTTGCTACTTGATTAATGATAAATGGGGATTAAGATTAAAAGCATTTAAAACGTGGCTTAAGCTGATTCAAGCACAAGCCAAGTCTTGATCAGAATTATAAACGGCGACATTGACCTTCTTTGTCACCATTGACTCGGTTATTACCACCGATCGGTTGAATCCGGTTAGATTCGCATTGCAAATTACCGTCTACCACATTGTCATTTACAGTAATTTTTTGGGTATTCTTTTTCAGCTGGATATCGCCTTCTACCTGATTGGCAGTAAGCTGGATTGTCTGACCATCTTCTAGCTGGATATTGCCGTCAATCTGGTTATGTTGTGCCAGAACCGAGCTAAAACGTCCTTTCGATTCCAGATTGCCATCAATCGCCGTATTTAAAATCACTGCTTGCGCACCCTGATACAGCATGACATTGCCTTTAATCGTGGCATTATCAATCTGACAGTGTTGACTGATACTGACATTGTCATCAATCGTACGATCTTTAATGCTACCGTGACAGTGATAATCTGCGAAACTTGCGCTCGATAAACAAAGAAATGCTAAACCTGAAATTACTTTTATCATCATGAACCTTAGTGTATTTTTAATGCGCCTTGACCATAATTTTTGAATATGACCGTCTGATGACAACACTTAGATATAATGTTAGCTTTCGGTTAGCGTACCAAAATCATTTCCAGTACAAACTTGGAGCCAATAAAGCCCAGTGCCAGCAGACCAAAGCCAATCAGGGTAAAACGCACCGCTTTCTGACCGCGCCAGCCAAATTTCCAGTGTCCAATAAGCAGGGCGCCATAAACCAGCCAGGAAATAATACTAAACACCGTTTTATGTGCCAGATGCTGGGCAAAGAAATTATCAATGGTAAAGAAACCAAAGCTTAGTGCCAGTGTCAGCAAAATGAAGCCGGTCATCAGCATATCGAACAGCAAAGATTCCATATCCTGATAAGAGGGCAATAAATTGACCCAGACCCGGCGTTTCTGTTTCTTTTTCAGTTCACGGTCCTGAAAACGCAGAATAACTGCCTGAATGGTGGCCATCAGCAGCACGGCATAGGCAGACAGAGAGAGGATAATATGAATATCCAGTCCCAAAGAGTTTTGTACAGTAATTTTGGCGGGCTGGGTAAAGGCAAAACCCAGAATCAACCCGGTAGCAGCCACCGGAATACCAATCAGGTTCAGTGCAATAATCGGCCGATATGTGCTATAGATAATACTCAGCAGTAACATCAATCCCGAGGTAAAGGAGAACAGGGCAAAGACGTCATAATTGATCCCCAGCGGTGTATACATATCGCCTGAGACCACCAGCGCATGCAGCAGCAGTCCTACCAAGGCAGTCAGGCCAACAAACCATTGATTTGGAGCACGTTTAGCCATCAAGTGAATGAACAGATACCAGAAGGAAGCGGTATAAGCGACTAATGCTAAGATCGTATAAACCAAGGGGAGGCTAACCATGTCAAACCTTTTTAAGGGTGATGAATATTCATTTATATAAATTCGCTGCGAACTACAGTATCCTATAGCATTCTATGCATAAATTTTCTATTTTAAGAAACAATTTTTTGCTACTGGCTATTTTAAGCGGATTTTGCAATGTTTGATACCTTAACAGAACGACTCACACAGAGTTTAAGAAATGTTACTGGCTCAGGGCAGCTAACCGAAGACAATATTAAAGATACGTTACGTGAAGTACGTATGGCACTTCTTGAAGCCGACGTTGCGTTACCTGTAACTCGTGAATTTATCGCGAAAGTTAAGGAAGAAGCATTGGGCCAGGAAGTGATGACTCAGTTATCCCCAGGGCAAGCCTTCGTCAAAATTGTCTATGACGAATTGACCAAAATGATGGGCGAGGCCAATGAAAGCCTTGACCTGGCAGCTAAACCTCCGGTGGTTGTGCTGCTGGCCGGTTTGCAGGGTGCGGGTAAAACCACCACTGCAGCCAAACTTGCACGCTTCTTGCAAGAACGTCAAAAGAAAAAAGTCGCGATGGTCTCTGCCGACGTCTATCGTCCGGCGGCGATTAAACAGCTTCAGACTGTTGCCGGTGAAGTTGGCGCAATCTTCTTAGAGTCGAATGCTGACGAAAAACCAATTACCATTGCCAACCGTGCCATTGAGCAGGCAAAAATCCAGTTTGCTGATGTGCTCATTGTCGATACCGCAGGACGTCTGCATATCGATGATGACATGATGGATGAAATCAAAGAGCTACACGCAGCGATTAATCCGACTGAAACCCTGTTCGTGGTCGATGCCATGACCGGTCAGGATGCGGCCAATACTGCCAAAGCTTTTAATGATGCCTTGCCTTTGACCGGTGTGATTCTGACCAAGACGGATGGTGATGCGCGCGGTGGTGCGGCACTTTCGGTACGTGCTATTACGGGTAAACCGATCAAGTTCCTCGGGATGGGTGAAAAGCTGGATGCTCTGGAGCCATTCCATCCGGAGCGTGTGGCACAGCGTATTCTTGGCATGGGTGACGTGCTGTCTTTGGTCGAAGAAGTTGAACGCAAGATCGACAAAGAAAAAGCCGAAAAAATGGCGAAGAAATTGCAAAAAGGCGGCAGCTTCAACTTTGAAGACATGCTGATGCAATTCGAGCAGATGAACAAGATGGGCGGCATGATGGGCTTTCTGGATAAACTTCCGGGCATGAGCAATGCAGGACTTCAAGATGCGATTGCGCAGGCGAATCCTGAAAAGCAAGTGAAGAAAATGGAAGCGATTATCCAGTCGATGACCATCAAGGAGCGCCGTAATCCGGAGCTGATGAATCCCAGCCGTAAAAAGCGTATTGCAGCAGGTTGTGGCATGGAAGTCTCAGAAGTGAACAAGCTGATCAAGCAACATGCGCAAATGGCGAAAATGATGAAGAAATTTGCCAATCCGTCGGGTATGGCAAAAATGATGAAATCACTCAGCGGTTTACAGAAACAGTTTGGCGGCGGCGGTGGCATGGGTCCACTGTTCGGCGGCAATGATAAAAAGTAAGATGTTGAAATAAAAAAGGCGCGCAATGCGCCTTTTTTATGGGCTAGTTTTTCTTGCGCTTTTGTTTAAACAAAACAACATTTGCTTACCCAAATCCTCGATAAAATCAGGCAGACTCAACAGCATTAAAATAAATAAAGGCAAAATGCAGATGGCTCAGGTGATTGTGGTGCATGGTTATACGGCCAGCCCGGAAGAAAACTGGTTTCCATGGATTCAGGAAAAAGCCCAGCAGGAACATGTCAGCTTGAAAGTACTCAGACTTGACCCATCGACCACGCCAAAACTGGAGGTCTGGGAACAGCAAATGCGTGAACAGATTGATGAAATAGATGAAAACAGTATTTTCATTGCACATAGTCTGGGCTGTCTGGCCACCTTGCATTATTTAAGCCGTGAACTAAAAAATCAGAGAATCAGACAGCTGGTGCTGGTTGCCGGTTTTAATGGCCGGCTCGGGCGTTTAGAGGAAGTGGACCCTTTTATTGATGCCGCTCAGGTAGATTTTGAGAGACTGAAACGTCAGATTGACGAGCGTGTGGTGATTTATTCGGAAGCCGATGACCGGGTATTGCCTGAATTTAGTCTAGAGCAGGCAGAAAGTCTGGATGCTATCGTGATCAGTGCCGAGCATCAGGGACATTTTATTAATTCTCAAGGCTGTACAGAGCTGCCTGAAGTCTGGCGGGTAATTGAGCCTTATTTAACTAAAATTCCCTCTGATTAAACTGTGCTAACTCGCTGATCCAGAGCTTAAAGGCTTTAGATACATGATTTATATAGCCGCTAATCTATAGACAAAAAGTATGCAGAGCAGAAGCCAGCACTGTTGGCATGCTCTTTTCTAAATAATAAAAATGAATACAGCAGCGAATCGTCTGCTTTCTTTAAAATTTAAAATAAGTCAATCACCATGACCCATAGAATAAAAAAAGTGTATATCGTACCCGACTATCAAGCCACGATTAATGATCACTGGTATCCATGGCTTAGCCATCAGATCAGGAGAGCCGGATTTCAGGCCAAGCGCGTCATACTGGCCAATCCATTTCAACCCGATCTGGACGAATGGCAGCAAAACCTGCAAGTGCAGATGCCGCAGCTGGATGAACACAGCATTATTGTGGCGCATGGGTTTAGTGCTTTGAGTGTCTTACAGTTTTTGCAAAAACAGCCGGGCTTTCAAGAACAAAAAATTGGAGGATTGGCTATAGTGGCGGGTTTTGATACGCCCTTGGTGGCTTGGTCCGAATTAAATAAAATGATTCAGACAGTACGATTAGACTTTAGGGGATTACCGCAACATTATCAGCGGGCAGTAATGTTTGTGTCCAGCAATGACCCTTATGTGCCTGCACCAGTTTCACTGCGGCTGGCTCATACCCTGAACGCTCAAATTTTTGAAATCAGGGAAGCAGGCCATTTTTGTAAACGGGACAGTTATACTGATTTTCCTCAGTTACTCACTGTGATCATACGTTTTCTGGCAAATGGTCTGCAAAATGCTGCAGGCCTTTAAGCAGCAGATCCGGTTCAATCACAGGGTCAAACTGTACCAAATGCTGGGCAAATAAGGGAGCATCGCCACCGGTCAGGATCAATTGTGCCGGAAAATGTTCCAGTACTTTTTGAATGGTACTGAGCAGTCCCAGCAAAATGCCATGATGTACGGCATCAATGGTATTGCGTCCCGGAGAAAGCTCCTCAAAGGCGGCATCCGGAATTTTAATGCCCTTGGTATTTTGAATCAGGGAATCGCGTTGCAAATACAGGTTCGGCAGAATATAGCCCCCGAGATGATATTGGCCCTGGGTCAGATCAATGGTCAAGGCAGTGCCACAGCTGATCACACAATAATTTTGTTCAGCTGATTTGGCGACTGCGAGCACTTGCAGCCAGCGGTCGATGCCCAGTTGGGATGGCTGGTCATAACCGCAGTGCAGTCCTGCATATTCAGCCTGCACTTTGGCACAGATGACGGGTACATTCAGCTTCTTGAGTATTTTTAGAATACGGTCATTACTTTTTTTATCCTGAACTGAAGAAACGCCGACTTGCTGCAAACCTAGCTCTTTAAAATGCTGGATCAGTCCAAGCAATAGGTCAGTGGGAGACTGTAAATGCAATTCAGCCGCATGCTCAATAATCTGATCCTGCTCGGTGATCCAGTATTTAAGCCGGGTATTGCCGATATCTAGCCATAGTTTTTTCATAGAGCTTGCTCTGTTCAGGTAGGGTTTTTAAGGCGAAGTTGACCCTGATAAAAAGCTTGAACACCCTGACTGGTGGCAATTTTTACTGCACCATCATCCTGAATGCCCAGAAAAGTTCCTGAATATTGCCCTTGCAGATCCGTGAATTCAACCGTTTGTTGTATAAATGCTGCAGAACGGTTAAAACGCGCCGCCAGATTTTGGCAGTCATAATTAAACCATTGACCGGCCTGCTGGATCGCCAGATAAAGCTGGGCAATCAGTTCCACTCTTGAGGTCGGCGTCAATCCCAACTCGCTTAAAGAACTGACCTGCTGGTCGGGTATCTCGGCAGAGAGCGGATCAATATTCAGGCCAACACCGACTACTACTTGCCGGGTTGAAATCGGTTCCACTAGAATGCCACCCCATTTACCTTGGGGGCTATACAGGTCATTGGGCCATTTGACTTGAAGATTCAGTCCTTGCAGGCTCGGCATTTGCAGGATATTTAACGCAATTTCCAGCGCCAGACGGCCATCTATTGCTTTTTGTGTATGTAGCAATGTGCTTAAATAGATATTTCCTTCAGGCGAGACCCACTGACGCTGGCGTTGTCCGCGCCCCTGGGTTTGTACCCGGCTACAGACCAGTACATGCTGTACATTTTTGCTGGCCAGTTCGCGTACATCATCATTGGTTGATGTGGTCACGGGCTTGATTAATAACACTTCAGGGAGTTGGCCTGCATTGCTTAAACGTTGCTGCAGTTCGCGAGTTTCTACATCCATTTGAATCTAAACGTGGTAAATGTCGTTATGGAGTTAATCATATATTTATTGATTGGTGCAATCGCAGGATTCGCCGCAGGCCTGTTTGGTGTCGGTGGTGGTCTGATCATTGTACCCATCCTGTACATTGTTTTTACCCAGCTCCAGTACGATCCAGGCGTGATTATGCATATGGCAGTAGGCACTTCTCTGGCCACGATTATTGTCACTTCGATCAGTTCGGTGATGGCACATCATCAAAAAGGTGCCGTTTTGTGGCATGTGTTTCGTAATCTGGCTCCCGGTCTGATCGTGGGCTCATTTTTCGGAGCGGGAATTGCAGATTATTTATCCGCTCAGGGCCTGCAACTCTTAATCGGTTTCTTCGCTGTCTGGGTCGCTTTCAGAATGTTTAAGGGTGCCCATGTACAGATTGATCCGAACCAGCAGCTGCCTTCGGCCCCCCTACAACTTGCAGCAGGTGCAGGGATTGGGGTGGCTTCAGCGATTTTCGGAATTGGGGGAGGCAGTCTGACGGTACCTTTTTTAAATCGTTGCGGCGTCGCGATACAAAAAGCAGTCGCGACCTCAGCGGCCTGCGGGCTCCCTATTGCAGTTGCCGGAGCGATCGGTTTTATTTGGTTTGGACAGCAGGCACAGGTCAATGTAGCGAATACCATCGGTTACATCCATATCTATGCTTTTATCGGGATTAGCCTGATGAGCTTCTTTACCGCAAAGCAGGGTGCAAAAGTGGCACATCGATTGTCTCCTGCGATGCTCAAGAAATGTTTTGCCGGCTTGCTGACCACAGTCGGGCTGTATTTTATCTATCAGGGCTTTATTGCCTGATTTGTCTCTTTTAAACCAGACTTGATCAGGAGAATCGACTTGTATTCTCCTTTTTATCGGGCTGGATTGGCTGTGCAGACACAAGATTGTCTGACAATGTCAAAGTATTTCCTGCAAAAAAACCGTTTAATCAATGAAAAGTCATTCAGAATGACTCCATTTGCATCAATAAAAATAAGACAGGAACGGTATGCAACAACAGGAAGCACACAGTTTATCTGTACAGATTGCCAAGCACATCAGTGAACAGATCATCCGGGGCGAGCTGGTCGAAGGCGAGCGGATTCAGGAACTTAGAATTGCGTCGGAGCTGGACGCCAGCCGCGGTTCAGTACGTGAAGCCCTGCTTTTACTGGAACGCACCCAATTAATTGAAATCTTCCCGCGCCGTGGAGCGATGGTCTCGGAAATGTCCGCTTTGCAGGTACGTGCCCTATTTGAAATGAGTGCCTTGCTTCTGGGGCAGATGGTGCATCGTATGGCTGAAAGCTGGCGTAGCCATGAAGCTGAGCGTATTCAGCTATTATTAGAACAATTGGAAGCCGAAACTCGCCAAGGTCATACTGAAAAGTTTTATGATTTAATCTTTCAGGGGATGGCCCAGCAACCGGAAATGGTGGGAAATCCTTATCTGATGCGCTACTACCAGGAACTATTACCCTCCTTGCGCCGTAGCTATTTTCTGACCCTGAATATTTCCAGACGTGAGCTACAAGAATCTTTCGAGCTGTTTAAGCTGGTTACTGAAGCAATTTTAATCCGAAAATCACATCAGGCCTCTTTATTTATGGAAGATTTTTGTCGACACTTACGCAACCTTGTGTTGGAATCTCTGACACGGATGAAACAAATTGAACTCGCGTGGGCCAGACGCTCACGACGTTAAATCAGGACACTATGCGTTTAAGCAGCTTAAAACTTTCAGGCTTCAAATCTTTTGCTGACAGCACCACGCTACACTTTAAAGATAATCGTACTGCGGTGGTCGGGCCCAATGGTTGTGGGAAATCCAATGTGATTGATGCCATTCGCTGGGTCATGGGTGAATCTAGTGCCCGCCAGTTGCGTGGTGGCAGCATGCAGGATGTGATTTTTACCGGAACCGCCAAGCGTAAACCAGTAGGCATGGCCAGTGTAGAATTACGTTTTGACAATACTTATGGCAAGCTGGGCGGGGCTTATAATGCCTATAGTGAGCTGGCTGTACGGCGACAAGTCAACCGGGATGGCAAGTCTGAATATTTCCTGAATGGCAGCAAATGTCGCCGTCGTGATATTACCGATATTTTTCTGGGGACCGGTCTGGGACCACGTTCCTATGCCATTATTGAACAGGGCATGATTAACCGTCTGGTCGATGCCAAGCCGGAAGAAATGCGGGTCTTTATTGAGGAGGCTGCTGGCGTTTCGCGTTATCAGGCCCGTCGCCGCGAAACCATGCTGCATCTGGACCACACTACACAAAACCTGTCCCGTCTGGAAGATATTGCTGCTGAACTGAAAGCTCAGCTAAAAACCCTGAAACGCCAGTCCGAAACCGCGATTCAATATAAAGAGCTGGAAGCAGAGATTCGCCGGATCAGGGTTGAAGTGCTTTCGTTCCAGTCGGAGCAGAGCCAGCGCCTGCAAGAAGAATACACGGTGCAGATGAATGAACTGGGTGAAAGTTTCAAGCTGGTCCGTTCAGAGCTGACGACGGTCGAGCATGACTTGGGAACCACCAGCGAGCTGTTCCAGCGCCTGATCCAACAATCTACACCGCTACAAAGCGAATGGCAGCAGGCTGAAAAAAAGCGCAGTGAACTGGAAATGACTTTGCAGCAGAAGCAATCCCTGTTGCAGCAGAACTCCAATAGTCTAATCAAACTGGAAGAGCAAAAAGCCCAGACCAAAGAACGGCTACAGTTGACTGAACTACAACTGGAAACCCTGCAAGCACAGCTTGAAGAACAGACAGTACAGCTACACCAACAGGAAGGCCAGAAGCAGAATCAAACGCAGCAGCTGGCAGAGCTTAAATCTCGGCAAGCAGCAGTCGCGGCCCAATTTACGCAAATTAAAACCCAGGTAGAGCAGCAGCAACAGCGTCAATCACAGATGCTGGCGCAAAGCGAACAGCTGGCAAAAAATATTGCCCGTATCGAGCAGCAAAAACAGACCTTGGCTCAGCAAGTTAGCCAGATTCAGCAGCAAGTACAGCAGGATGAGCTGGAACATGATCAGCAAGATAGAGCCCAGGCTGAACAGCAGCTTGCAGGCCATGAAGCCCGGCTGCAAGAACTCAAAACTCAACTCGAGCAACTTCAGGCAGAACAGGTCACGCATCAACAGCATCTGATGCAGCTGAAATCGAAAATTCAGGTGCTGCATTCAGAACGGAAAAACCTGAGCCAGCTACTGACCAAAGCCCATCCACCGGTCAAGACCGATAGGGTACAGCTCATGCAGGTCTTAAAGCTTCAGCCTCCGGCCAAAGTCCATGCCGCTTTGATCGAGAAGTTTCTGGCCAAATGGCTCTCGGCTCAAGTGCTGACACAAGATGAGCATTTTTTAGAGAATCATCCACGTCAGCTCAAGACGCAAACTGCGCAGCTCCAGATACAAATCGCCGGCTTGCCATGTCTGGCGGACTGGATTGCCGCGCCCCATTATTCACTCTGGCAGCAGGTCGCCGTTGCCGAATCTTTTCATGCCGCTTTAAGCCTGCAACCGCAGTTACAGCCGGGTCAGTCGATCCTGAGTCTGGATGGTTACCATGTGGGGCCAGACTGGGTCATTGCGCTGGATTATGATGCACATAGTCAGGCCGGACAGGGTGCGCTCAGCCATCGTATTCGTCTGGATGAGATTGAGCAGCAGCTTACTGAGCTTGAACCACAGCTTACAGAGGCGGAACAGCAACTCCCTGAGCTGAATCAACAGATCGCAGCCCTACATCACCAGATTCAGGCGAGTAGTGAGCAGCAGAAGCAGGCGCAAAAACAGTTACAACAACTTGATTTAAATATTGCCAAAGCCCAGAGTGCGACGCAGGCCTTTACGCTACAGAAGCAGCAGTTACACAATCAATTGCAACAGCTGGAAGAGCAGCTGGAAGAAGATACGATGCAGAAAGATGATCTGGAAATTGATCTGCATGCTTTAAACCTGAAACTGGAGCAGGCACTTCCGCAGTATAAAACCCTGCAATTTCAGCTGGAAGAACTGAATACTCAGCTGGAAGATGCACAGCAATTGAGCCAGCAGGTACAGCAGGAAGCGGAATTGTTGCGCCGGCAAAGTGTCCAGAGTCAGCAACAGCTCGAATTACTGGAAAAAGATCAGGTCTTTTTAAAACAGCAATATCAGCAGATTGCGCTCCAGATTGAGCAGGCCAAAAAGTTTGTTGATCCGGTACAGTTGGAATTACCCGCGCTACATAGCCAGTTTAAGGAACAGGCGCAGATCACGGAAAAACTGCAAAACACCTGGGCAGACTGGCAGCTTGAACTGAAGCAGTTGCAGGACAAACAGCAAAATTTAACAGAACAGCGACATCGCTTTCAGCAACAGGATGAGAGAATCCGAACCGAACTGGAGGCGAAGCGTCTGGCCTGGCAGGCAGCCAAATCAGATTTACAGCATTATTCAGAACAGCTAAAAGAGATGAATAGTGAGATGATTTCCGGTTTGACGCTGGATGTACAGGCACATCAGGCCAAGCTGGAAAAAGCCCAGGCTAAGTTTGACAAATTGGGCGCAGTCAATCTGGCAGCTTCCGCAGAATACGAAGAAGTTTCCCGACGTTATGAGGAACTCAGCCACCAGATGCAGGACCTGGAAAATACAGTGGAACAGCTCCAAGCTGCCATGAAAAGTATTGATCAGGAAACCCGTAAGCTGTTTATGAACACTTTTGATCAGGTCAATGCCGAGCTGCAACACCTGTTCCCGAAAGTGTTTGAAGGCGGTGAAGCCAGCTTGAGTCTTGAAGACGGATGGCAATCGGGTGTAAAACTGATGGCAAGACCCCCGGGCAAACGCAACAGTTCGCTGGCTTTGCTGTCTGGTGGTGAAAAGGCCCTCACGGCATTGGCTTTGGTCTTCGCGATTTTTCGTTTAAATCCGGCGCCATTTTGTGTGCTGGATGAAGTGGATGCACCGCTGGATGATGCCAACGTGGGACGTTTTTGTAATTTAGTCAAAGAGCTTTCTGAACACGTGCAATTTATTTATATTACTCATAACAAACTTGCAATGATGATGGCGACTGATCTGTTAGGTGTAACCATGCCTGAACCGGGAACATCAAAACTAGTGACAGTAAATTTGGAACAGGCAAAAGAATACGGCTTAGCTGCGGAGGTATAACATGGAAATCACCACAATTATCGGGATTATTATTGCAGTTGTAATCATGCTGCTCGGCATCAAAATGATCTTTAAAAAACCTGCTGAAGCTGTCCCTTCTCTTGATGCAGATCTCCATATTGACCCGGACAGCCAGACGCCCGTCATTCCACGTCATGTGCGTTCACAGCTCAACAAAAAAGAAGCAGAAGCGGTAGAGCGGGTAGAACCACGCCTGCATGAAGAAACCCCTGTAGCGCTGTCTGCAAATCCCGACCAAGTCGAACCGGGACTTGCAGATGCAGCAAGTGTGGCAAAAGCAGAAAAGTATCAAGCTGTTACAGCAGAGGCTAAACCTGTTCCAGAACAGCTGGAAGATACACCGGCTGACGTGGTAACCACTAAAGCAGGCTCAGAACCTCAAGCAGAATCTCAGCCGCAAGAGCAGATAAAAACTGAAGAAAGCAAAGCAGATATGACCGAAACGGTGCATGACTCAGCGCCTGAGTTCAGCCTGAACAGCAATATCGAAAAAGCTGAAATCTCTGAGTTTAATGATGAAAGCAGCATTCTGGATGCACATCTGCATGAGCAAAAAATTGTGGATGAAGAAAGTGCGCTGGCCAATGCTGAAATGATCATTTCATTGCATATCTATCCGCAAAACCGTGTACTGTCGGGTGATAAAACCCTAAAAGTCTTGTTAAAATACGGCTTGCGTTATGGCGAGCTGGCCTGTTTCCACCGTTATAGTGAAGATGGTTCCAAACTGCTTTTTTCGGTGCTGCGCATGACCGATACTGGCATGGAAGGCTTTGATCTGGAAACCTTATCTACTGAAGAAGTGAAAGGTTTGGCTTTCTTCCTGGCACTGCCGCATAGCGATGTACAAAATGCCTTTGATACCATGGACAGTGTTTCACGCCTGATTGCCCGCGAAGTAGACGGGATTGTCTATGATCAGAATCATCAGGAATTCACCCCGCAATTACGTGAATTCTGGCGTCATCAGGCCATCGATTACCGTGCCGGACAAACTGCTGCAGAAGCTTGATTTGCAATATTGAATCTGTAGGTTCCGATTTTTATAATAGCCAACAGCTGAATGTGTATAGGGCGGATTAACCGCCCTTTTTTATGGTGAAATTATGACCCAAGATGCCACTGTCATTGCGCAAATGCGTCAACTGATTCAACTGCTTGCCCGGCATAATCATGCCTATTATGTAATGGATCAGCCAACCATTGAAGACAGTGAATATGATCAGCTTTTTCATCAGCTTAAAGCGCTGGAACAACAATATCCACATTTGAGACAACCGGATACGCCAACCGACAAGGTCGGAGGGCGGCCGCTGGCAAAATTTGTTTCCGTGACTCATGCAGTGCCTATGCTGTCTCTGGGCAATGTCTTTAACCAGGATGATCTCTTTGCCTTTGCCCGCCGGATTGAAGAGCGTTTGCCAAAGCAGACAATTGAATATGATGTCGAATTAAAGTTCGATGGCCTAGCGATTTCTCTGTGGTATGAACATGGGGTACTGGTGCGCGGTGTCACGCGGGGTGATGGCGAAACGGGTGAAGATATTACCCAGAATGTCAAAACCATCCGGAACTTGCCGAAGTTTCTGGTAGCGGTGAATGGAATCATTCCAGAGCTGCTTGAAGTGCGCGGTGAAGTCCTGATGCCGAAGTCCGGTTTTGAACGCTTGAATGCCGCCAATCTGGACAAAGGGGAAAAAACCTTTGCCAATCCACGAAATGCTGCGGCAGGAAGTTTACGCCAGCTGGATCCGAAAATTGCCGCTTCACGCCCTCTGGCATTTTATGCATATGGGATTGCCCAGTGCGTACCGCATCATGGTCAGGACAGCATGTCAGCCAGTCTGGAATGGCTGAGCCAGTTCGGGTTTGCAACCGGAGAGCAGCACTTTATCTGCCAGTCGATTGAGGAAGTGCAGGCTGTTTATGAACGGATGATTCAGCAGCGGGCTGACCTAAGCGTGGAAATTGATGGCTTGGTCATTAAAGTCAACGACCTGAAACAGCAGCAGCAACTCGGCTTCTTGAGCCGTGAACCGCGCTGGGCCACTGCCTATAAATTCCCAGCCGTGGCGGCCATTACCACAGTTGAGCATATTGACTGGCAGGTCGGCCGCACTGGTACCTTGACCCCAGTGGCGCGCTTGAATCCAGTTGCAGTGGGTGGCGTCACGGTTTCCAATGTGACCTTGCATAATATAGGCGAGATTCACCGTCTGGATGTACGGATTGGTGATACCGTGAGTGTCTATCGCAGTGGAGATGTGATTCCTAAGGTTGAAAAAGTCTGGCCGGAATTTCGTCCTGCCGATGCACTTGAAGTTCGTTTGCCAGATACCTGTCCGGTCTGTGATTCACCAGTAGTTATGCCGGAAGGTGAAGCACTGGCACGTTGTTCAGGGGGGCTATACTGTGCAGCACAGCGGATCGAGGCGATTCGTCACTTTGTTTCGCGTAAGGCCATGGATATTGAAGGTCTGGGCGACCGCTGGGTAGAATCGCTGTTGCATCTGAATCTCTTGAAAGATATCTCGGATATTTACCATCTGCATGAGCATCGTGAAACCTTGCTTGGTATTGAAAAGATGGGAGCCAAATCGGTTCAGAACCTGCTGGATGCGATTGAAAACAGCAAGAAAACCACACTGGCAGCATTTATCTATGCACTCGGTATTCGGGGGGTAGGTGAAACCACGGCGCGGATGCTGGCCAATACCTTCCAGACTCTGGA
>NZ_SMTB01000067.1:0-15038 GCF_006864105.1 Acinetobacter sp. RF14B
AAACCACCAGAGTCCCGGCAAACACGGTTTTACGGCCCCAGCGATCTGCCAGGCCTCCTGAGCAGATCGCCCCAATTGCCATTCCCACAAAACCGATAGAAACCACCCAGCTTTTTTCATCCGCGCTCATCTGCCAGTCTTCTGCCATTTTGGCCAGAATAAAGGAGATTAGTCCGGTGTCCATAGCATCAAACATCCACCCCAGTCCAATCACTACAAGTAAGGTATAGTGAAATTTACCGATTGGTAGGCGTTGCAAGCGGGAAACTAAGTCCATAATCAATCTCTGTGCAGGTGAACGGAAACCACTGTTTTCCCAACAAAAGTAGGAGCGAGTTTATTTTTATACTTTGCATTAAAGCAGAAGCGAGCCGATCTGACTCGCCACATCAAGAAAAACCGACACAATCAAGAAGCGTCTTTGGAAGAAGCAGATTGCTCATCATTATCTTTATAAATAAATTTTGGCATTTCCAGTCCAAAATAAATGGCAATCAGGCGCAAGCTAAAACCAAAAATCAGGGTTGAAATGACGGTAACTTCCAGCGACATGCCGATATGGGTACAAAGCCAGTAGAAAATGACTGATACAAAGGAAATACTGGCATACAGTTCGCGACGGAACACCAGCGGCACATCATTACATAAAATATCGCGTAAAATACCGCCTGAAACTCCGGTCAATACACCGGCCACGGCGCTGACTACAAAGCCATGTCCCATTTCCAAAGCAATTTGACAGCCAATAATGGTAAAGCCAATCAGTCCCAGAGCATCTAGGATCAGGAAAATATTACGCAGATGACGCATCCATTTGGCAATCAGGATGGTCACAAAGGCCGCACAACAGGTCAGCACCAGATATTCAGGATGTTTCACCCAGGTCAGAGGATAATGCCCCAACAGCACATCACGGACTGAACCACCGCCAAGTGCCGTAACACAGGCAATCAGCATCACCCCAAACCAATCCATACTGCGCTGACCAGCGGACAATGCCCCGGTCATCGCTTCTGCGGTAATGGCAATAATATAGATTATGAGCAACAACATCGCCCTGCTTCCACCTGAGGCTTTGAGATGGCAGATATTCTAAGCTAAATCACTCGAAAAGTTATAGAAATTGCTCACAACATTGTTTAAGTTTTTTCCCTGAACCACAAATACAGGGCTGCTTCATGGTCAGCCTCTGCTCTAACGTCGGATCTAGAAAATACCAGCGTCCGGCCTGTTTAACAAAATGTGAAACTTCATGATGAACCTGGACCTGTTTGCCATCATGGAAATGGGCCTTAAATTCGACCAGCGCATGGCTTTTATCCAGTTTCTCATTGGTCTGTACAATGTCCAGCTGTAGCCACTGATTCGAGACACTCCAGTCACGAATGGCGGGAATATCCAAAGCCTGCTGTTGCCCTAAAGCAGTCGTAGACTGAATATAGTCAATCTGCTGTCTGGCAAAAGCACTATAGCGGGAACGCATCAGCTGTTCTGCCGTGATAGCCGCTTGCTGTCCTTTATGCAGCGGCTCACAACAGCTTTCATATTCACCCAATCCGCAAGGACATCCTGACATGTTCATTTCTCATAAAAAATAGCCCGTTGAAGCGAGCTATTTTATCAAAGTTTCAATTCCAGATTTGCTGCCGAAGCTATTTAATCTGAACTTGGTACCTGAGGAATAATATGCACCTTCTCGATTTTATGGCCATCCATGGTCACCACCTCAAAGATATGACCATCGGCGGTAAATTTCTCGCCATTTTCTGGCAAACGCCCCATATGGAACAGGATATAACCAGATAAAGTCGAATATTCTTCCAGCTCATTCACCAGGTCACGGTCCAGAAGTAGCGAAACATGCCGAATATCAATTGAACCTTCAAGTAACAGGCTGCCATCTTCCAGACTTTCTGCCGAGGCTTCCAGTGCATCTTCATCCGGGAATTCACCAGCAATTGCTTCCAGCACATCAATTGGCGTGGCGATCCCTTCAATAGAACCATACTCATTCAGGACCAGTGCCATTTGTAAGGGTGCCTGACGCAGTTGATCCATTACCATTAAAACCTGCACATTTTCATGCACGATGACTGGCTCTCGCAGATGCTTTTTAAAGTCAAGCAGGCCAGTTTCAATATATTCATTCAAGACTTTATGGGTCAGCACCACACCGGCGATATTGTCCAGCTCGCCATGTGCCACGATCAGACGCGAATGGCTCATGTTCAGCAGCTGGTTCTTGATACTGTCCTCGCTTTCATCCAGATTAATCCATTCCAGTTCAGGACGTGGAGTCATGACCGACTTGACCGGACGCTCGGATAATCCCAATACGCCCTGCACCATCACGCTGTGATAGACGCTGTTTTCGCTATCAAACACCTCATCGGCAAATGCACGGGTCGCCAGCACATCTTCAGGCTCAGGATGATCTGTATCTTTGGCCGGTTTTCCGCCCAGCATTCGCATCACGGCTGAAGCCGTACGATAACGCAAGTCAGTCGTTGTCACCATTTTTTCCTGGTTACGTCGCATGGTCTGGTTGACAAATTCCACGATAACCGAGAAGCCAATCGCCGCATACAGATAGCCTTTTGGAATATGGAAACCAAAACCTTCGACCACCAGCGAAAAGCCGATCATCATCAGGAAACCCAGACACAGAATGACCACGGTTGGATGTTTATTGACGAAATCCATCAGGGCTTTGGAAGCCCACAGCATAATGCCCACCGCGATAACCACCGCAATCATCATAATAGACAGATGATCAACCATGCCGACTGCGGTAATGACACTGTCGAGTGAGAACACGGCATCCAGCACCACAATCTGTACGATGACCATCCAGAAGACTGCATGTACCGGATTTTCTTCTTTCACATGCGGTTTGGATTCAATCCGCTCATGTAACTCCATGGTGCCTTTAAACAGCAGGAACACCCCACCAAACAGTAAGATCAGGTCACGTCCTGAAAATGGATGTTCCAGAATATGGAACAGCGGTTCGGTTAAAGTCACCACCCAGGCAATTGAAGCCAGCAGCACCAGACGCATTAACAAGGCCAGCATCAAGCCGACGATACGGGCGGTATTCCGTTGCTCTGGCGGCAATTTTTCCGCCAGAATGGCAATAAAAACGAGGTTATCAATCCCGAGAACAATCTCAAGAACAACCAGGGTGAGCAAGCCTACCCACGCAGACGGGTCTGACATCCATTCAAAAATCATGGGTGAACCTCCTGAAGATCAGTGAGTCCCTGTGTGCTGATGCCAAACTGCGGTTCAGCTTGATTATTCTGTGTTGTGTTATGGCGATAAATCTGCTTAAAGCGCCAACTTCGACTACCCATGTAAGTTCTATTGTTGTGAAACAGATTTTCAGTATAGCAAGATCAATCTGAATTTCATCAGTTTTCATGCAAGCTACACAGATTCGGAGCGAATCACGCCCAGATCAACGAGCGACTCATGGAATTGTCATATTTTTTTATTAAGTTGCAGCCGCCAGAGAAAAAAATGATAAGGTGAAGAAAATAAATGCAAAGTGTAAAAGAAATGACCGATTATTTTAAAGATAACTCCCCCAAAACAACGCGTCCTCTGGTCGCCCTTTATTGTGGTTCTCGTGCCGGAAATAAACCTATTTATCAGGAAAAAGCCATTCAACTCACCCAAGGACTGGCCGAACACGGTTTTGGCCTGGTATATGGCGGTGCCAGTATTGGCCTAATGGGCCAAGTGGCTGACACCATGATTCAGCATGGCGGAGAGGCAGTGGGAGTCATTCCCGAATTCATGCTGGATTACGAGATTGCCCATCATCAGCTGACCGAACTGCATATTGTGACCAGCATGCACCAGCGCAAAGCCCTTATGGCAGAACGTGCTTGTGCTTTTGTGGCCTTACCCGGCGGTCTGGGCACGTTTGAAGAAATTCTGGAAATTGCCACCTGGGGCCAGCTCAACCAGCACCAGAAACCGATGATGCTGTATAACGTGAATGGTTTTTATGATCCGCTGATTGCCCAGCTTGATCTTGCAGTACAGGAAGGCTTCTTGCCACCCCAACACCGTGCCAAACTGATTGTGTGTGAACACGCTGACCAGATTTATAACAGCTTGCTGAATCTGGATACGCCAAAACGCTTTGTTGGCTAAGTCTTCCCGCATCAAAAAGCGGGCCTGATGCCCGCTTTTTGATGCCTATATTTTTACAATTTTCAAACCGCTTAACCCGAAATCAGATTGTAGAACCACGGCAAGGTCGTCGCCAGAAATATACTGATTGCCAGACCTAACATCAGTTTCATGGCATCTTTGCTGACATTGCGGGAAGTACGGTGCTTGTTGACTTCATTAATTAGCATCGACATGGCAAATTCACGACCGGCCAGCAGTCCCAGGAATACCCAGGTAGTACTCATCGGGATATTGCTCCACTCTTTAAACACCAGCAGAATAAGCGCATACATAAAGTCAATGATGGTGGCAGCACGTACATCGGTCACGCCGGTTTTGGTATCGACAATATTCTGGATGGCGCCACCACGCTGATACAGGATGACACCCAGCAGCAGAACAAAAACAGAAATGGCAAATAGCAGGAATTCAAACGGCACCTGACGCGGCACATACACAAAGATATTGGCCAGATCCTGAATCAGCCACTGGCTCCACAGGAATGCCGTTGACAGCCATTGTAAGGCCACCCACAAACGGGAATGCTGCTGATCACGGGTTTCACTAAAATAAACCGACAGCTTGTTCACTACAAAGCGGTAGATGATGATTGCGGCAAAAAAAGCCACCGCATAGCCCATCATGGACTTGGTCAGCATTGAACCCAGACTGCTTGGGGAGAAAATTGTCAGCACCAGGAATGTGGTACTGACCGGAATACCGTATTTGGTCAGGAGAATCAGGAGCAGAGGCGGCACGACATAGAGCCAGGTAATACCACCCTCAGGGAAAGGAATCGTTTCCAGACGCCCATAAGAGGCATCCCCGACACCAGAGCTATACCAGCCGTAGATCAATACCACGACCAAAATAGTGCTGATATAAATCCACAGCAGCCACCAGGGACGGTGGGAGTTTGACGAAATAAAAGTACCCAAGGTTTGGGGTACGTCATTCCCGACAATTGAATAGGCAGCTAAACAAAAGCCAATTACCATTAAAATTTCAATAGTCATAAAAAAAGAAGCCTATATCATCTGTGGACATTCACGAACCTATCGCTAACCCACCATAAAATTGTGACAATACTATGGCATCTTTATGACAGTTTAGTGAAAGCATTTGATTCTTTCAGTAAAAAAGAACCGGTTGTTTTAGCGCCTATTTATACTGGAAATTTAATTCTTATTTTAAGGTGATTGAGATAGCTATGATGCTCAATAAGGACTCATCTGTATAATAACTTCATCCGTTCCGGTTTTACAGGGCTTTTGCATAAACGCCTGGCCATGCCGCATACGGCCCACTGTCACTCGATTTTATACTTCAGCTTTATTGGAAACCTCAACAATCTGCTCTCGGTCACTCCGCTGCGCACACTGTTTATTTACTGTTTTGTGACCACATCGTGTAAGAAATATTGTCTACTTTCCCACCGTCCTGCACTTTGCTTTACACTATAATTCAATTACATATTTAGACTTAATTGCCCAGAATCAATCGAATGAATGCCACGCCGACTCATCAAGCCCTGCAACCCGAATTCAGACTCTTGGTCTTGCTGGTCTCTATCGGTTTTTTTATGCAGGGTCTGGACACCACCATTATTAATACTGCGCTGCCTGCCATTGCAGCCAACCTGCAGGAAGATCCGCTACGGATGCACAGTGTGGTGGTGGCCTATGTCCTGTCCGTTGCTGCCTGTATTCCGCTGAGTGGCTGGCTGGCCGACCGTTTTGGAGTCAGAAATACATATTTTACAGCGATTATTATCTTCTCTTTGGCCTCACTGGGCTGTGCCTGGTCAGATAACTTGAACGAGTTGCTGGTCTACCGAGTGTTTCAGGGCATCGGTGGTGCCCTACTACTTCCCGTCGGACGACTGGCGATGCTGAAGATTATTCCGCGAACCCAGTTTTTATCAGCCATGAGTCTAATGAGTCTGGCCGGGCTCATTGGTCCCTTGATTGGTCCCACCTTAGGCGGCTGGATGGTTGAATATCTCTCTTGGCACTGGATTTTTCTGATCAACCTCCCTATTGGTTTAATAGGGGTACTGATTACCTTTAAAGCCATGCCCAATGTAACTGAAGCTGCGGTACAGCCTTTTGATTTTTTTGGTTTTCTCTTACTGCTCATCGCCATGATTGGTCTGTGCCTGGGGATTGAAAATTTTGCTAGCCCGCAATATCCACTTTGGTGGAGTTTGGGGCTGATCGGGGGCGGTTTACTGAGCAGCCTCATGTATGCCTATCATTCGCATATGCATCAAAATGCCCTGTTTCGTAGCAATCTGTTTAAAAACCGGATCTATTCAATTGGCATCCTGGGCAACTTCTTTGCCCGCTTAGGGGGTAATGCAATTCCTTTTTTACTGCCTTTAATGCTGCAGGTGGCTTTTGGCTTTGAACCCTTCATTACAGGCTTGCTGATGATTCCGGTGGTACTCGGATCTTTGGCCTCCAAACCGATTATCCGCAAAATCATCCAGCGCTTGGGTTATCGCCGGGTTCTGCTGGTCAACACCCTGATGGTGGGTCTGTGTATTGCCAGCTTTGCCCTGACGACGGCAGAGACCCCAATCTGGCTCAGGGCCATTCATTTCTTTATTTTTGGGATTCTGAACTCTCTGCAATTTGTCTCGATGAACACCCTGACCTTAAAGGATTTAAGCCAGCAAGATGCAAGCAGCGGTAACAGTTTCCTGTCAATGATCATGATGCTGTCGATGAGTATCGGGGTCGCACTGGCAGGGACACTGGTGAATATGCTGAGTGCCTATTTTGGCCCCGAGCAGCTAGACAGTGCTTTCCATGTGTCTCTCATCTGTCTGGGTGCCATCAATATTATTGCCGCGTATATTTTTTGGCATATCCCCAAAAACACCTTGGTCTAGGGCACAATATGAGTTCAATATTGGCAGCTCCAGACAGGGCATAATTCAGCATGAAAGCAGCTCCCCCTTCCGCGTTCTGGAAAAAACACTCCGTAATAGCAACTGGGCTGCTGCTGACTTGCGTGCTAGGCACGGGACTCTATGTTTTCTTCCTTAAACAGCCCTCTGCGCATGCGGCGGACTATCCGGTTCATGGTTTTGATGTATCCCATCATCAAAAAGAAATTGACTGGAACCAGATTCCGAAACAGAAGTATCAATTTGTCTATCTAAAATCGACTGAAGGCGGTGATTTTAAAGATAGTCGGTTTCAGCACAACTGGCTCACAGCACGTGAACAAGGCTTTTTGGTGGGGGCTTATCATTTTTACCGGCTCTGCCGGGATGGCGCAATTCAAGCACAGAATTTTATCGACACAGTGCCCTATAAAAGCGATGCACTACCACCTGCGATTGATCTGGAATATGACAGCACGTGTATTCAGCACTATTCCAAAGAGCAGCTGCTCAACCAAATCCAGATCATGCATGACAGGTTAAAAAACCATTATGGCAAGCAGCCGATCTTTTATGTGTCTAAGTCATTTTATAATCTTGTGCTGGCAGGCTCTTTTGCAGAGGTTCCGCTCTGGGTACGCGAATATCAAGGTTTGCCCGACCTAAAGGATCAACCCCACTGGACTTTCTGGCAGCATAGTAGCCAAGGTAAAATTCCCGGTATTCACACCTCGGTGGACCTGAATGTCTTTTATGGTTCAAAACGAGAATGGAATCAATTTTTAGAACAAAATGGTATTCCTCCTCAGAAGCAGTCCGCACCTTTCATCCAGCAATAGCTTTACTCCGCCCGGTTTAGAGTTTAACCTTGCTCACGGTCCTACATCCAAAAATTATTCATCTGGCCTAAGATTCTGGAAAAGCTTAGATGGCCACAGAGCGTCCCATTGAGTGGAGCCGCACCTTATTTAGCCACACTTGTTCTTTCCAAGCCGGACAAAGCCACTTAAGATCTTGGATATGCGCAAAATTATTCATATCGATATGGATGCTTTTTATGCCTCGGTCGAGCTGCGTGAACGTCCAGAATTACACCACTTGCCTGTAGTAATCGCTGCACATCATCCCCGGGCGGTGGTGGTGGCTGCCTCCTATCCTGCCCGGGAGTTTGGCCTGCGCTCTGCCATGTCCATGACTCAGGCCCGTAAGCTTTGTCCTCAGGCGATTGTGATTGAGCCAGATTTTGCCAAATATCGTCAGGTATCTACAGAAATTCATCAGATTTTACAGTCCTACAGCAAAATTATTGAACCTCTCTCTCTAGATGAAGCCTATCTGGATGTGACTGAAAACCTGCAACAGATACCGAGTGCAACTGAAGTTGCCATGCGTATTCGGGCAGATATTTTTCAAAATACAGGACTGACTGCGTCTGCTGGTGTGGCACCCAATAAGTTTCTAGCCAAAATTGCCTCCGACTGGCACAAACCCAATGGCATTTGTGTGATTAAACCCTCCCAAGTACAGCGTTTTATTCGGGATCTTCCACTCAAGAAAATTCCGGGGGTCGGCAAGGTCACTCAGGAAAAGCTGAAAAACTTAAATCTGAATACTCTGGGCGATTTGCAGCAGGTTGAAGAGACGGTGCTAATTCAGCATTTTGGTAAATATGGACAACGCCTGTTTTTATATGCCCAAGGGATTGATGAGCGGCCGGTAGAAGCAGAACGGGAACGTCAACAAATTTCCAAAGAAATAACTTTTGATGAGGATCTGTATTTATCCGAATGCCTGCCTTATTGGCAGTCCTTAATTGCCCAGCTCTGGTATAGTCTGGACAAAAAGCGGCTCACTGCTCGTGGCGTCACGGTTAAATTAAAAATGAAGAACTTTCAGATCATGCAACACAGCAAGAGCTTCAGGCAGCTGCTGCGTAGTCCGCAGGAACTGGAGCAGGCCTTAACTTTATTGCTGCAAGAGATGCATCTTGATCCCCAGCTCCAGTTCCGGCTGATCGGACTCGGTGTCTATCAGCTTGCCGCCCATGAAATGGAGAGCCAACTCAGCCTGCTTTAAGCCGGTTTTGTACAAGTTTTAGACACTGGTTTAAAAATACCGCAACTTTATTTTCACATTTTGTTTTTTTAGAGTAATCTATCTGCGCAATGCATTATCCATGTATATGCCGAGATGCTGAAAATCACCTTTACTTTCAGCATAATGTCCTGTGATTGGCGTGACGACCAAATCCGAAGATTACAGGGCAACTCTGATATAGCGCATGGAATGCCCTCGATAAATCCCCCCCTCTATTGTTCAAGAACAACCTGCGCGTAAAGCAGCACTCTCCACTTTCATTGGTCTGTAGCCGGCTGCTAGGATTTTCTCGCCTACAGCACTGTTGACCACCCGCATGTTTCAAGACCCGTTTTTCCACAGTACTGGCGGCGGTTTTATCCTATTTATTGCGTATCCTTAGTGATTTGGGCAGACGGTTCATGGCATGATGTAGCGATCTATCTAACGGCAGGTTGTCTACTCACCCGTCTGGTAGCAGCCTTGATACCCAAAACACAGGATTCACTCATGTCTGTTCAACGTTTGCATGTCTCCCAACGCTTTTCTGAGATTGCCATTGCCGGCAATCTGGTTCATCTGGCTGGTCAATTGGCCACAGACCTGAGTTTAGATATTCGAGGTCAAACCCAGCAGACTCTAGATCTCATTGACCAGTTCCTGGCAGAGGCGGGTACTGATAAAAGCCAAATCATGTCCGTGACTATTTATCTTAAAGATATTGAACAAGATTATGCAGCCTTTAATGAAGTCTGGGATGCCTGGGTTGCAGATATTCAGGCCTTGCCTCGTACCTGCGTAGAAGCCAAGCTGTATGATCCACAAGTGTTGGTGGAGCTGACGGTGGTAGCTGTTAAACCTTAAGATATAGAACAGTTAAATCTGGATGGCCTCAAAAAAGCATGCACCCTGCATGCTTTTTCTATTTCTGGCACTATTCATGCTAACCCACGGCCTTTATCTTGCGTCGTTCCAAATCTGAATAGAGATGATATTTTTTTATATCATTGATGGCAGTATATTTCGGATTTTTTTCAGCCTGCTCCTGCTCTTTCAGGAAATCATGCCGCAGCTGATAATATTCAGGCACATCTTCATAGCGAATCACCCGATAACCGGCCATATTCAGCAAGGCATCCTGAAAATGCGAATTCTGCGGACGCTTGAGTAGCAATGGATCATCCAGAGCCACTACGGCCATCACCTGATATTGCTGATCCAGAATCACAAAATCTGCAATCAGATTACGGTATTTATGCCGTGTACGGTTAAATTTGGTGGTCAAAAGCGAATCATAAGATACATGAGCCAATATCGTATATTCCGGCAAAACTTCTTTGAGCCGGGTCAAGGTCAATTGCTCGTTTAAATTAAAGATAGCTCGCTGTTTGAGAGCACTATCTTGGGGTTGAGGTCTGTCCCTTACACTCTTCCATGCCGCGAGTACGACACACAAGAGCAAGAAACTCCCAATCATAAGGTAGGTAGTCATGACTCTGTCCCTGCATTTTTATAATCATTCTTGTTTTATTGTTGTTCAATATATACCCCAGATTTTATGTTGAGCAGTCTTAAACACATACGAATGCAATAAACATACAACTGTTATCAAATCTAAAGGGGAAATATAATCCAGTACACAACTGCTCAGACCTCCTGTCCGGACAGGTGTAAATCACTGATTGTGAACTTTAAAGCACTTATACCAGACTGTACAATACTCATTCATCCCATTGTCAGACAATTCCGACAAAGTGTTATTTCTATAGCATTTTTTCTAGCGCCCGGACCAATATATAAAGGCGCTTTTCTTACAGTAAGTAATCAAAAACTCTATCATTGACCTATTGAATAAAAAAAGACACCGAAGTGTCTTTTTTATAGAGATGGTTTAAGTACGCGATTTTGACTTAGGTTTGGCTTTCGGTTTGGCAGTTCCGAAAGGTTTTTTGGAATCACCGGTTTCACGTGGTGGCAGACCAGTATGCTGGGTCAATAGCTGGCCTTTCTTTGGACGCGCGTTAGAATTCTGGTTGTGGTGACCATTCGAATTACTCCGTTTTTGTGAATCCCCTGCAACCGTCGAGTTTTTCTTGCGTGCTGACTGATATTGTCCTTCCGCATTTTGTGGCTGGTAGGCTGGAATCAGATGCTGTTTTGAATTCCCGATCAGGTCGGCCCGTCCCATTTCTTTCAGTGCATCACGCAGTAAAGGCCAGTTGTTTGGATCATGATAACGCAAGAAAGCTTTATGCAGGCGACGACGCTTTTCCCCTTTCACCACGTCAATATCTTCGGTATAACGAGCCACTTTTGCCAGTGGGTTTTTACCGGTGTAATACATCGTGGTGGCTGTGGCCATCGGTGATGGATAGAAGGTCTGTACCTGATCAGCACGGAATCCGTTCTTTTTCAACCAAATTGCCAGGTTCATCATGTCATAATCGGTTGTACCCGGATGCGCCGCGATGAAGTAAGGAATCAGATACTGCTCCTTACCTGCTTCTTTACTGAAGCGTTCAAACATCTGTTTAAAACGGTCATAGGTGCCGATGCCCGGTTTCATCATCTTGGATAATGGACCTTTCTCGGTATGCTCTGGTGCAATCTTCAGATACCCACCGACATGATGCGTGACCAGCTCTCTGACATATTCCGGATTCAGTACCGCAAGGTCATAACGCAGACCAGAACCGATCAGAATCTTTTTAATGCCCGGTAAGGCACGTGCTTTACGGTATAGCTGCGTTAATGGTGCATGGTCAGTATGCAGGTTTTGACATACGCCCGGGAATACACATGACGGCTTACGACAATTCTTCTCAATCTCAGGATCTTTACAGGCCAGACGGTACATGTTGGCGGTTGGGCCACCCAAGTCCGAAATAATGCCTGTGAAGCCCGGCGCAGTATCACGAATCTTTTCTACTTCACGCAAAATTGATTCTTCAGAACGGTTCTGAATAATACGACCTTCATGCTCGGTAATTGAACAGAAAGTACAGCCACCAAAACAGCCACGCATGATATTGACCGAAAACTTGATCATATCAAAAGCCGGGAAGCGTGCCTCTCCATAACATGGATGTGGCAGACGTGCATAAGGCAAATCAAACACATAATCCATTTCTTCAGTGGTCAGTGGAATCGGTGGTGGATTGATCCACACATCACGCTCACCATGTTTTTGTACCAGCGCACGCGCGTTCCCTGGATTGGTTTCCAAATGCAGAATACGGTTGGCATGTGCATACAGTACCGGATCATTCGCGACTTCTTCAAAAGAAGGTAAACGGACCACTGCTAATTCACGTGGCGGTAATTTGTGTTTAATCGCTTTAGATGCCGGTTGTAGCTGCACAATTTGCGTATCTGGATCAAGCTGATCCCCTTCACGCACGATTGGATTGGCTACCACTTCTTTCTGGAAGTTCTGATATTGAGTTAAGCTGTTGCCTTTTTCTTTTTCAACTTCACAGCCGTCAATATCCTCAGTCATTACATAAGGGTTAATGATCGGATCGACACGACCAATGGTATCGACATCATTCGATGCGATTTCTACAAATTGGGCTTTTGCCGCACGGTTATGTTTATTGATAATGAATGCAGTACCACGAACATCGGTAATCTGATGAATCTTTTCACCTTTGGCCAGACGGTGCATGATCTCAATAATCGAACGTTCACCATTACCATACATCAGCAAGTCTGCTTTAGAGTCCATCAAAATTGAACGACGGACTTTATCTGACCAGTAATCATAATGCGCGATACGACGCAGCGAACCTTCAATTCCACCTAACAATACTGGCACATCCGGGAAGGCTTCACGACAACGCTGACAATAGACGGTTGCAGCACGGTCCGGGCGTTTATTCGGCTGGTTATCAGGTGAATAGGCATCATCCGAACGGATTTTACGATCCGCCGTATAACGGTTGATCATCGAGTCCATATTACCGGCAGACACCCCCCAGGCAATATTTGGCTTGCCCAGTACACGGAAGGCTTCTACATTGGTCCAATCCGGCTGGGCAATAATACCGACGCGGAAACCTTGTGCTTCCAGTACCCGTCCAATAATCCCGGTCACAAATGACGGATGATCAATATACGCATCACCGCAGACAAAAATAAAGTCACAACTGTCCCAACCGAGTTGGTCCATTTCCTCGCGTGACATCGGCAAAAAAGGCGCGGGTTCAAAACATGACGCCCAATATTTGTCGTAATCAAACAACGCTTTAGGCGCGGTCTGAGCGGTATAAGCAGTAGACATGGCTAGCAATTCTCGGCTGGCAGATGGAAGATCAGAAAATAGATCAAAGATGAAAGCCGACTATTTTAGCATGAATTCATTTCGGGTTGCTTGATTATAATTTATACAAAAGGCGATCCTATTATATTTGCAGGAATAGGTCATCGCGATGAGCTTAAATCGGCTACTTGGTTGAATATTCTTTTAAACGAAGAGTCAGTCCTAGTCCGAGCAACAAAAACAAACCAACAAAAATACTCAAACCATTCCAGCCAAACTGCTCCCACACCCATCCACTAGAGCTGCCCAAAAAACTTGAACCCAGATAATAACAAAACAGATATAAAGATGAGCCGACGGCACGATATTGCAGGGAGAGAACCGAGACCCAGCTACTGGCTGTTGAATGTGCAGCAAAAAATGCAAAAGTAAAAATCAGCAGACCCATAAATACTGCCATCACGCTATTCCATAGCATCAGCGCCAGGCCGAGCAACATCACTATTATCATTCCCAGCAAAACCTGTAAACGACCAAATTTCCGACTCCAAGCAGATGCCCGCGGTGAACTGTAAATACCGGTCAGATAAGTGATGGATATCAATCCAATCCAGGCTTGAGACAGGTGAAATGGGCTTTCTAGCAAACGATAGCTGAGATAATTAAAGATAGAAACAAAGCAGCCCATCAAAATAAAACCCTGTAGAAACAAGATACTGAGTTTGGGATCACGCCAGCTATGCTGAAAAGCCGTTTTAAACCGGTGCAACTGTATCGGATACGCTTTGAAGTGGCGGGAATTCGGCAACAGACCAAGGAAAATAAAAGCAATCAGCAGATTAAGCACACCAATGATCAAGGTGGCCGACTGCCATGAAATAAAATCTACCAGTACTCCGGCAATCAGGCGACCACTCATTCCGCCAATTGCAGTTCCAGAAATATAAAGGCCCATGGCAAAGCCAATATCTTTTTCAGCAATTTCTTCACCAATATAGGTCATTGCCACTGCTGCAACACCACTGACTGCCAGTCCAATCATGACACGTGTACTTAAAAATACCGGCCAGATCGGTAACACAGCACTAAGTAGCAGTAATAGCGAAACAGAAAATAACGACCAGACCATTACTGGTTTACGGCCAAAACGGTCTGAAATGAAGCCAGTGAATAATAGACCGATGGCCAGTGCAATGGTCGAAAATGACAGAGGAAAACTGCTCTGCGCAGGAGAAACCTGAAAATAGTCTGCCAGTATCGGCATCATCGGCTGGATCGCATATAAGGATGAAAATATAGCAAAACCAGCCAGAAATAAAGAAAATAAGACAGCTTTAAAGGTAGTTGAGCCATATTCGATATGGCTTGAAGATGAATTTAGGGACATATCCGCTCCGTCGATGAGTCCATTATACGTCATCCTAGCTGTAATCATGACGATGAAGATTGTTGATATTTTCCTTTTTATTTTTATTTCTTTTATTTTTATAAAAAATAAATCCCCCTGCTTTTTAGCAGGGGGATTTTGAATAATGAGCTGGCGATGACTTACTCTCACATGGGTAACCCCACACTACCATCAGCGCAAAGAGGTTTCACTTCTGAGTTCGGGAAGGGATCAGG
>NZ_SMTB01000068.1:0-14723 GCF_006864105.1 Acinetobacter sp. RF14B
GACCATCGGCCACCAGGCCGGGCGCCTGTGCAAAAGCATGTTGACGCGCCACCAACGCTGCTCTAAGTTCAGGAATTGCGGCTACTTTTGAGGCAAACTCCCCCACCCGTTCGGTACGGATCGTTTGAGAAACATCTTCGCCATCTAAAAGCACCTGAGTCCCAGCAATACTGCTGACAAACTGTATATCCAAATTTGTTGCAGATTGTATGCACTCTGCGAGCCGCTTATCCATTTCCTCCAGCAAGCCATGTTGATGCAATGACAGCCCTAAAAGACGATATAAGGCACCTGAATCCAATAGATGAAACTGATAATGGTCTGCCAGTTTCGCAGCCAAGGTGCCTTTACCAGATCCACTTGGACCATCAATAGTAATAATTTGAACTGTCATTACGTTTCCGTTGTTGTTTAAACAGATTTTGCAAGTTTTGCGAGTCCTAGTTTAATCCCAGTTTTTAACTGTGCAAGGATCAATTTACTGGTCAAAGGAACACGCGTCTGCAATTCGATAGTATAAGTCACCAAGGTTTTATCCGCCTCTTTTTCCTCAAACTCAATGATACCCAAATGATGCTTGATGAGAGGATTTTTAACAATTTTATATTCAATTCGCTGATTCTCCTCGAATAAAGTAATCTGTTCCTTTAACGGTTTGACTGGACCGATTCCCATGCTCCGCACTGAACCCACTCCATCGGGACGTTCAGCATCAGCAGAATCCTTAATACGCTCGACCTGTAATGGCGCAAAGGCAATATTATAAGTTGCATGTTTGGACAGCAGATCAAAAACCTGAGCAACAGATGCGGGAAATTCTTTTTTGACTTGAATAGAGTTCATTATTTTTCCTGTGTATGACTTGTTTTAAGGTGAGAAAATTCTAGCGGATAATATTCATTTATTTTTGGGTATTGCGTAACTTTTCTTGTCGCTTGAGCTCACGCTTCTGTTCGCGGCGCTGCTTAAAAAAAATGCTCAGCTGTTCGGAGCATTGCTGCTGCATACAGCCTGCTTCAAAGGAAAAGACATGGTTATAATACCCAGTTTCAAAAAGCTTGCGGGCGCTAACCAAAGAACCAGCTTTCGGCTCGGTCGTTCCGAACACCACCCGAGATACGCGTGCATGTACCAATGCTCCTACACACATGGTGCAAGGCTCCAAGGTTACATAGAGTACAGCATCATCGGGCAGGCGATAATTTTGCAGATTATGGCAGGCTTCACGTAACGCCACGATTTCGGCATGGGCTGTAGGGTCGTTCAGGGAGATAGGCGCATTGAATCCACGTCCAATTACCTGCTGTTGACTTACAATCACTGCACCTACAGGAATTTCCCCCTGTTCGGCAGCCAATGCAGCCTGCTCATAGGCAAGCTGCATCCAGTCTTCATCTTTATATTTATAGTGTGTTTCAGACATTCAGCTTCAGATCACACCATAATGCTTGAGCAATTCATTCCAACTTTCAATCGTCGTGACAGGAGGGTTGGCTGAAAGAATTCCCTTCAGGCTTAAATCGCTTCCTTGGCTCCATTCTGGTGACAGGTCTTTATCGACCAAGCGGGCACGCACCCCTTCGACAAAGTCCGCATGACGAATTTTCCAGTCAGAAATCTGGGTTTCCAGTTCAAATACTTCATTCCAGGAATGTACCTGCTTCCCCCATTGCCACAATAACCAGGTCAATGCAGCCGTAGTCGGTGAACCTTTTTGCAGATTTTCACTGGCCTGACGCAACCAGTCACTACGCGCATCACTTAAACCGATAATCGACTCATAATCATGCTCAAAGTTTAGCCCACGGCAAACACTTTGAATGACATCGAGTGAGTTTTGTAATGGTCCTGGGCCTACCGGACGATGCATGCTGTTCAGCGTATCATCAATTGCACGAAAATCGCCTGCCGGATAATGATCCCAGTCAATATTCACTACCCTGTTCAGAACAGTGTCACGTGCGGCATCACAGATATGCGTTGCCCAGCCAATTCCATAAGCACCTGCGGCTGTCATAATCGAGCCGGTCAAACCAGTAAACAGGCCAATCGCGCCACGATCCGCCAGGAAGCGTGTTGCACCAACATCCGGATACAGACCAATATTAATTTCTGGCATCGCCAGACGGGAGTACGGTGTTACCAAGCGGAATGGCGCAGCCATAAACAGGCCCAGGCCCCCACCCATAACATAGCCTTCACCCCATACCAATATGGGTTTTGCATAGTTATGCAATAGCAGATCCAGCGCATATTCTTGTTCAAAAAATTTATTGGCTGTCGCTACTTCATCATTGATGACCAATTGGCGTAGCTTGCGCACATCTCCACCCGCACAAAATGCTTTGGGCGTAGTAGAATCCAGCCAGATTGCTTTTACATTTTCATCCGTATAAAAATCCTGAAAAACTTCAAGCAATGCCGTCACAATCGATTCATCGAGAGCATGTAAGGATTTCGGACGATTCAAGCGAACAATGCGCCACCCGTTGTGCGCTTCTTCAACAATCAAATCCGGATGATAAGATTTATTTACAGGAGAGTAAGTCATGCGTCCAGCTGCCAATCTATAGGCTCAATGCCATGTTGTTTAAGATAATTATTTGTTTTTGAAAACACTTTGCAACCAAAGAAACCACCCCGGTTTGCAGCTAAAGGCGAAGGATGAGCAGCCTTTAATACGAGATGTTTATTCTGGTCAATGCGCTGTCCTTTACGCTGTGCGTATGCGCCCCAAAGGATAAAGACAATATGTTCGCGCTGTTCATTTAATATGTCAATCACGTGATCGGTAAACTCTTCCCACCCACGTTTTTGATGCGAAGTCGGCTGACTGGCTTCTACCGTCAGGACAGCATTGAGCAATAGCACCCCTTGCTCTGCCCAGTGGGTTAAATCGCCATGCTTAGGGCTTTCCACCCCCAGATCATTGTGCAATTCATGAAAGATATTACGTAAAGAAGGCGGCAATGGCACGCCCTTCTGCACCGAAAAACTTAAGCCATGTGCCTGATTCGGACCATGATAAGGGTCCTGCCCTAAAATCACTACTTTAACCCGATCCAGCGGAGTGGTATTTAAGGCATTAAAAATCAGATGATTCGGTGGATAAATAATTTTATCTGCTTTTTTCTCTTCAATTAAAAACGCTTTTAACGCATCCATTTTGGAACCGAGCAAAAAATCACTCAAAGCGTATTTCCAGCTTTCATCTAACTGAACTTTACTCAGTTTAGCCATTTGCTGTTCATTTAAAGACATTCTTCAATCCTAAATCTATGTCAGTATGCGTCAGTCCTGCGCTTTTAGCGTTTGACCTGTAAATCCACAGTCGGGTTGTGAAAGGCGACTCCCTGTTTCAGTTTATTATACATCTGCGGCTCAGTCCATTCGGCCTGTACCTGCTCTGAAAACTCAATCTGATCTAGAGTCAACAACCCCATCTGCTCATTTTCAATATCTTCCAGGAAGCTTTGTGCATAGCCAGTATCCGTCTCATGCACAATTACCGAATATACTTCAACGTCCCCCTCACCATTCTGGGTGACGGTCGAGGCCAGCACTTGCTGTGCCAGAAAGAAGAAAATACGGGAAAACTGTTCCGCAGAGGGCGATACAGGCAAAGAGATCCAACGTGCACTAAACTTCTTGCAAGCCTGAATATACTCCGGATCATCCTGCTGCCAGAAACAAATGGCATGATCAAAAGAATCATAAAGGTCTTTAATTACACCTTTGAGCAAACCAAAATCATAGACCATCTGACCATGATCCAATTTCGACGCTTTTAGCAGTAACTCGACTTTATAACTATGACCATGAATCGAACGCTTGCAGCGGTCCGATGTGCAGTTACGCACAATATGAGCATTTTCAAATTTAAATAACTTACGAATTAACATATGCCCTAATATCGTCAAAAAATAGGTGAATATCTTTGGATTATAGACCAAAAGTGGATAAAGAAGGATTAATTTTGCTGTTCAGGCTGATGGGAAAAAAGGATCATGTAGATGAACAATGACTTGGGCACTTTTAACCTGTCAAATTAAAACGGCGCCATGCTGCGATATGCGATATGAACCTGCTGTTCCTGACGCACTAAATCGCTGCTGAACTGGCGCTTGCGTTCACTCAGCATCACTTCAATCCGGGCCTTGAAATAATGAGATTGTATGCCTAATAAATTATTGACCAGATTACGCTTATCTGCACTGACCTGACTAAAAGGTTCAATAGCCCAAAGCTCTGACACACTGGAAAAATGCTCCAGATTTGCCTGACGTTTTTCCAAAACTTGCTGTATGCCATGAATATCCAGCTTTTCATCCATACTGGCCAGAAGAAAAGCTGATGCGGTATTAATATTCACCGGACTATCCGATAGTGGAGCAGCGGTTACATACGGGGCAATCAGTTGATATTTATTTTCCTCAAAACCGCGTACCAATTTCAACTGTTCCACACTATGAAATTTGGTGTTGGGAGGCAGGGCCGCATCTAGCAGGCCCTGGTAATAATTGGACTCTGCCCCCATAGGCCCGACAGGTACATCATCGGCATCCTGCCAGTCAATTACCGCTTCACTGAGCTGCTCAGGCAATCCGGCACGCTTTAAAATTTGCTCAAACCACATCTTGGCATGTTCATTAACATTACCTTCCTGGGTAAGCAGACTGTTTAGGTTGAACTTGCCCGATTCATCTTGCAATACCCCCGAGACATACCCGTCTTCCACTGGGAAAGCAGGCATGGGCTGAACCCAGGTTTCATTTAAATGGTCTACATCTGGCGCATTTTTAGCATCATCGACCAACAACTCAGCAAAAAAGGCTTCTGCACTTTTGGCATACATTAAAGACTGATTTTGGCGCATTAAATAAGCCGTACTTTCCGCAGTGGCCGTCTGGCGCTTTGCAATAGTGGCCGCGAGAATTGTAGCCAATGCTACCATGACCAGAATGGTGATCAGTGCTATACCCTGCTGCTGTTGAATCGCGATCGTTTTCTTCATCTGTATTTCTTATTATGGTTGGCCTTGGGGAGCAAGCAGAAAATCTGTATTTAGCAGGCTGAATATCCATTCATAATTCACCCCATTGACGGTTAATTTGATTTTAATGCCTTTCGGCAGGCGCTGTTTTTGCGCCACCTGGTTGAGATCAGCTGAAGAATCTGGCCATTGAGTCAGCTCATTCGGATTGAGCACTAAAATTTCAAATTGTTCGACATGATTGAGCAAGACGCTGGATTCTGGCTGATCACGTCCGGTCTGGTTCAGATTACGGTATTTTAAACGGTAAAGCTTTTGCTCCTCTGAACGGTACTGGTATTCCACGCGTTCATCAGGCGAAATACCTTCCTGCAAAGGATCAGTTACGCCTGTTTTACTAAAATTAAAACGCCCATTTTGTAAAACCAGTGCAGGTTGAATCTGGCCATTTATATTGGCTGTCAGTGGTACCGCCTGCACCGTATCACGTAAAATCTGTTGATAAGTATCCTGTAACTGGTTTAAACGGTATTCATGCATCGCATTCTGGTCTTTGCTTTTATTAATATAATCAAAAACCTGCCAACCTAGTGCAGAAAGCACCGCAAAAATGGTAATGGCGACCAATAACTCAACTAAGGTAAATCCTTGAGGCTTCATGGTACTGGATTCTTACGGTGATTAAAAAATGTCAGGGTGCTAATACCAGATTCCACTTGCCCACTTTCAATATTAATGAGACTAACTTGTAACTCAATCCGCTGCACATTGGGGCTAATGGTCGGCTCGCTCCGTTTATCAATCTGCCAGGTTTCGTCCTGCTGGGTGAGTTGCCTTGAAGATGTTCCACTCAGCCACTCCTGATTGATTTCCATTTGTGCCGCTTCATTCAATGCAACAAATTGGGCTTTAGTTCTAAGTACTGCATGGGCAGTAGACTGGGTATATTGCATCGCCACTTTGGTCAGGGTCATGGCTGCTGTAGCAAAGATGGCCAAAGCCACCATAACTTCTAGCAAGGTAAAACCTGAAGCAGACTGAAATCGGCTCTTCTTTGAGCGAAGCGCACCTGTTTTGCAAGTCATTTTGGAAACGGTGCTTGTGAAGTGAGCCTCCGCAAGGTCTTGTTTCGGCACTCGGTTCAATACCGCCCCATGCATGAAATCTTTAGCCGGCATTGATTTTACCCAGATGATCAATTTCTATTGGATGGCCTACTTCACGGTTTTCCAGAAAAAACTGGATACGTACCGGTTTCACTTCACCATTGCCCAGCCAGATCAGCTTGGGCGTATCTGCCTGAGTCAGGTCAGGGTTCTGAGCATTTGTATAACGCTGTTCCAGAGACTGCACCTGAAAAGACACCTGCTCCGGTAAATTACGCAGCTTAAATTCTGCATAATTCTGCCATTTTTGTGCATTGATCGTGGACTGGGTCTGTGGTCGATATTCTGTGACCGCATAACGAAACGGCGTCACATCTGTCGCAGGCTGAATAGTCAATGCCAATATACGTGACTGATCATTGGCTTCTCTTAAAATACGCTGTAGGTCCAGCAGCAGAACTTCCCTCGCCTGCATGGCTTTACGCTGCTCGACCCCGCCTGTATTTATCAAAACCAGTGAGGCCATAATTCCCATAATCACAATGACGACCATTAGTTCTACTAAGGTAAATCCACGGATGTGATAAGGAGAACTGGTCATATCCAAACCTTAGACCAATTGCCCGACTGAATGCACGTGTTTGGGCAAGGCCAGAGCCTGATCAATATAAGCGACCCGCAAAGTATCTCGTGAACCCAGATAACGCTGATAGAAGCTGGAATTCAGAATCGCTGCCGCACCATAAGTCAGTGACCAGATTGAGGCCAGATAATCACGTACCGACATACTGCTATTGATGGAAGCCAGATAAGTTTCAGTCATACGGATAATCAGACGTAAACGCTGTTTACGCACCTGATAAAGTTCGCTAAACAGATGCTGAATTCCCACACCCGTTGTTGAAAGTCGTTCTTCAATCTGGTGAAACAGGACCGTACGTTCAGGATGATGTAAATGGTGCAGCATAAAGAAAGCCAGATGTTCAGGAAAAGCCTTGTCACTGTCCTGGATCATTTCCAGCAACATGCGCTCATTACGGATAATCAGCAGCATGTACAGTTCATCTTTACTTTGAAAGTGTTTATAGAGTGTCCCTTTGGCCAGATCCAGCTCCGCAGCAAGTGCATCCAGAGTCATGCCTGCTTCACCATTTTCCAGCAGAAGTTGCTCTGCCACTTGAAAAATTAAGGTTTCTCTTGCTCGAAACTGAGCTTGACGATCCATCTTCACCCTATAACTCTCTTGTCTCTTATCTAACTTTATTTACTTTAAATTAAGCAGGTTCTCAAAGTTTTGCTTTGTGATTTCAGCCATTTCTTCTAGCGACTTATCATATACATCGCAAAGCGCTTTGGCTACATAAGGAACGTATTTAGGCTCATTAGATTTACCGCGATACGGCATCGGAGCCAGATAAGGACTATCGGTTTCAATCAGCACTCGGTCCAGCGGAACCTGTTTGGCAACGTCACGCAAATCCTGGGCATTTTTAAAAGAAACAATACCAGAGAAAGACACATAGTAACCGCAGTCTAAAACAGCTTTAGCGGTTGCCCAATCCTCGGTAAAACAGTGCAAAATACCATGTGTAGATTTTTCTGCACGAATGATGTCAACTGTATCGTGCTTGGCCGCGCGGGTATGTACCACTACCGGTTTTTTCACGATTTGTGAAGCATGAATATGACGGGCAAAACAGTTTTTCTGTTCAGAAATAAAGTCGGTACTATGATAATAATCCAGGCCAGTCTCACCAATTGCCCAAACTTTTTCAGGCTGCGCCAGCTCCACCAGATATTCTGTGGTGGCACGCGCCATAGTGGCAGCCTCTTCACAAGGATGAACGCCGACGGTATAACCGACATCTGCATGACGCGCCGCAATCTTGGCCAGCTCGATATGATCATCCAGATCGACCGAGATACTCATGAACTTTGATACACCTGCTTCACGAGCCTGCGCAAGGGCCTGATCCAGATCACCATCATAAGGTGTTAAATCAAGCATCGTTAAATGACAATGAGTATCTACAAACACAATGAGTTTCCTACCAAAGGTAAATTAACTACATAGTGTAACTTTTACGTCCTACAGATTTAAGACCTGCAACCAGACGTTCTGCTTCATTTTTGAAAAAAACGCCTTTTTCACCTGTCAACTGGATTCCGAAGCCTTGTGGTTTGAGGCCATTTTGCTTTTGGGACACCCAGATCACCTTACCGGTTAACGGAATTTTCTGGCTTTGTTCAGGCAAAGTGGTTAATACAAAAACCTCCTCACCGAGTTTAACGGGCTGCTTGGAAGGAATAAAAAGTCCACCACCCACCACATAAGGCATGTAACTGGCAAAGAGCGTTTCCAGATCCGCTATATTGGCATGAATAATCCCGCCCATACGTGGTTGCATATCGTTTCCCCTTAATTAAAGATTCATCAGTTTGATACACAATTCATCGAGTACCAGATTACTTTGTACGTTCTGCTCGAGATATCGCTTGGCTTGCTGAAAATCTTCATAAATCTTAAAAAGTGTTTCTAATGAATATTGTTCGGCCAGCACATCGAAGTTCAAATCAATGTTTTTTACTGTCTGATTTAGCTTGACACAAATCAAATCGGACAACAAGTATTCAAACATTTGACCAAATTCACCAAAACTCAAGCTTTTATTCCACTTGGTCGCAATTGCCATCGGCATATTTTTTTGGGTGACCAGTTTGCTCCAGTCTGCCAGAAATTCCTGACGTAAAGGCAGCCAGCTACTTTGAGCCACTTCAACTGCCTGTAAAGGCATCTGATTTGACAGGCTCATCAGCAACTGTTGCTGGCTTGAACCTGCGTCAGGCAATTGTTGCTGCACATACGCCCTAAACTGCTCAGCTGAAATCCGGTCCAAAGCAAAGTGTTGCAGGCGACTCCGGATTGTGGCTGGTAATTTCAGATAATGGTCGGCGAGCAGGATAATAACAATATTTTCACCCGGCTCTTCCAGGGTTTTTAACAAGGCATTCGAAGAGGCAATATTCAGGGCCTCTGCCGGTTCAATCACAATAACCCGCCAGCCATCTACGGTCTGTTGCACAAAAGGCAAAAGATCACGGATCTTTTCAATCCTGATTTTGGCGTTCTGTTTTTTATTGTCTTCATCCGTGCTGATGTGCACATAATTCGGATGGGTATCGGCTTTGAGCCACTGACAGCTGCCGCATTCACCACAGGCCCCGGCAGGCTGACGATTCAGGCACAATATCCAAGCCAAAAACTGCTGGCTAAAAGCTTCTTTACCGCAACCTTTTTTCCCATAAAATAATAACCCATGCCCCAGTTTGGGAAAACGGCCAGTCAACGCTTCCCAAACCTGTTGCTGCCATGGATAAATCTGTGCTTTGACATCAAAAGGCATGTATTTGACTCTTCTTAGGCAAAATGGGAAAGATCCATCTGATTCAATCGATCCAGATCTTCCTGGGTATCCACCCCTGGCGGCAAGCTGGCTTCAGCCACCGCAATGGCAATACGGTGTCCATTTTCCAGCACCCGTAATTGTTCTAGAGATTCCAGTTTCTCTAGCACACCCATTTCCCAGGTCACATATTCTTGCAACAGTTTGACCCGATAGGCATATAGGCCTAAATGACGATAGGCCTGATCATGCAGCTTTGGTTCAGCCAGCTTGGCTCCCTCACGGTCATAAGGAATGGTGGCACGGCTAAAATACAGTGCTTGATTGTGTTTTGACATCACCACTTTAACAATGCTGTCACGCTTAAATTCTGCTAGCTGATAAATAGGCTCACATAGCGTCGACATGGAAGATTCAGGCTGATCTTCTAACAACTGCGCCACCTGCTTCACCAGTTGTGCCGGCAGTAAAGGTTCATCGCCCTGCACGTTTACAATGATGTCATCACTCGCCCAACCCTTGATTCGAGCCACTTCGCTTAAACGGTCCGTACCGGAAGGATGATCAGCTGAAGTCAGCACCACATCCACACCTTCGGCTTGACAGACTTCTGCAATACGTTGATCATCGGTCGCCACACACAGATCGTCAAAACCTTGCACTTTTTTAGCCTGATCGACCACACGCAGAATCATGGGACGTCCATGAATATTCAGCAAAGGTTTACCAGGTAAACGTGAACTCGAAAATCGTGCAGGAATGACTATATGTTTCATCGAAAATAAACCTTAGGAAATGGAAATACCCTGTTGGAGCAATTGCTGTTGTAATACCGAATAACAGGCATCAGACAAGACCGCATTTACCGGCACCACCCAGATTTCACGCTGATAATCTGGGTATTTCTGGAGCAATGTCATCATTTTGACCGCATCTTTTTCAGTGGTAATGATGGGATGATTATCTTCAAATTGCAGATCTTCAATTGCATAATCATGATGATCTGGAAATTCATGGCACTGGAACTGCTGCAAACCAAGGCTTTTTAGCGTCTGATAAAAACGTTGTGGAAAACCAATACCGACCACGGCATAAAAATTAGTTTCAGGATCAAAGCTTTTACTACTGTCCTGATTCAATAGATAAGGCTGTGATGCAGCCAGATGCATATGTAAAGAAGAGGTCGGATTGGCGGCATGTTCAATGATGGTACCCGTCTCCAGCCGCGTCACCGGTTCACGCAGATAACCTTCTGGCAAGAGCTTCTGGTTGCCCAGACCGCGATTATTGTCCAGCACAATCCACTCAATCTGACGATTTAAAGCCCAGTGCTGTAAACCATCATCGCAGATCACCAGATCCAGCGCATGCTTTTCCAGTAAAAGCTCAATACTTTTCTGCCGATTAGGCCCTACGGCCATCGGCACACCGGTCGCCTGAACAATCAAGGCAGGTTCATCTCCCACCACCTCTGGTGCAGTATTTAAATCGACATAAGCAGGAAAAGCACCTTTCCCGCCATAGCCCCGGCTAATCACCCCGACCCGCACACCTTTTTGCGTTAAATACTCTACCAAGTGAATCAGTAAAGGAGTTTTACCACTCCCTCCTACTGTAATATTGCCAATCACCATAACCGGGACAGGAGCCGTATAACTGGTCTTGATTCCTTTGCGGTAAAGCCACTGATTGCTCACAAAACCCAGACGATAGAGCCATGACAAGGGACGCAGCACCACCAGCCACTTTGCCTGTGCATTCCAAGCATCCTGAATGATCTGTGCCAAAGCCATGACTTAAGACTCCTCGAAGTTACGTTGATGCAGCTGATAATACGCTCCTTGACACGCGATCAGTTCGGCATGGCTGCCCTGCTCGACAATACGTCCCTGATCCATCACCACAATCCGGTCTGCATTTTCAATCGTGGAGAGGCGGTGAGCAATCACAATAGTCGTACGACCTTGCATGGCCTGATCAAAAGCACGCTGAATATAATATTCAGATTCATTATCCAGCGCACTCGTGGCTTCATCCAGAATCAGAATCGGTGCATCTTTCAAGATTGCCCGGGCAATCGCAATACGTTGACGCTGTCCGCCAGACAAGTTCAAGCCTTGAGCACCCAAAGGGGTATCATAGCCCTGCGGTAAAGCCCTAATAAAATCATGTGCATAAGCCGCTTTAGCCGCTGCAATCACTTCTGCATCCGTGGCATTTTCCAGCTGACCATAGGCAATATTTTCACGTACAGTACGGTTAAACAGCACGACTTGCTGGTTCACCATCGCAATCTGGGTGCGTAAAGCGGTGAGCTCAAAATCAGTAATCAGTTTTTGATCCAGTAAAATCTGCCCCGAGCTCACTTCCTGATAACGGACCAGCAGATTGACCAGCGAGGTTTTACCGGCACCAGAACGCCCGACCAGCGCTACGGTTTCACCTGCTTTAACTTTCAGACTGAAATCATGAATTGCATGATGGCCATCCGCATAGATCAGATTGACCTTTTCAAACTGGATCTCGCCTTTTAATGAATCGGTCAGCGTTCCGCTATTCTGCTCTTCCGGCATATCTAGAAGGTCAAAGACTGAATGTGCTGCTGCCATACCGCGCTGAATTTTCTCATTTACATCTGTCAAGGCTTTGATTGGTCTGGCCAGCATGCCGGCAGCGGTAATATAAGCCACAAATTCACCCGCAGAAGTGTCGCGTAGGATCTCTGGGCGCAAGGCAATAAACATCACAATGCTGAGGGAAATAGACATGATCAGCTGTACAACCGGACTGTTCAGCTGCTGTACCGCAACCATTTTCAAACCACGGCGCAGGTTTTCCATCGAATTATAGCGAAAACGTTCCTGCTCATAACTCTGACCACCAAAACCTTTTACAACCAGATTGGCATTGACCGTTTCCTGCACCACATGGTTGACATCACCCATCGTGTCCTGCACCTGCTGAGAAAGCCGGCGCATGCGTTTGGCCGCCTGACGAATAATCAAGCCGATGACTGGTCCAAAAACCAGAATACATAAGGTCAAACGCCAGTTGCTATATAGGAGATAGCCCAACAAGGCAATGGTGATCAAACCTTGCTGTATGATGGTTCTGAGTGCTTCCGTTGAGGCTCCTGTGAGCTGCTCGACGTTATACATGATTTTAGCCGTAATATGGCCGCTGGTATTGTCGAGAAAATATTGTGCGGGTAAACGCAATAATTTCGCAAACACTTCCTGCCGGATATTAAACACCAGATTACGGGAAATGACCGCCGTATAATAGCCACCCAGAAACAGCCCCAGACCACGGAAGAACATCAATATGACAACCAGGAAAGGGAAAAGTGAAGTAAAGCCCTGATCTCGATTTTCAATCGCCTCAATAATATGTTCCAGTAATTTGGCGACAGAAACCTCTGTTGCCGCATTAATGGTAAAACCCAGAAGAACAAGCAGTGCTATTCCCCAGAAGGGCTTTAAATAACTTAGCAGGCGAAGATAGACCTTGAAATCGTGCTTCACTAATAACCTCGAGTTGGTACTTTCGTACTGATATTGACATTCACAAAGCCAAGCTGCCCTGCTACATCCATGACACGAATAACATCCTGATGACTTGCTTTTGCATCCGCTGCAATCACAAACATTAAATCACGGCGCTCATTCGAAATCTGTTTAATTGCGGTATTAAGATCAGCCGCTTCTTTACTCGCTATAGACTGACCGTTGACCGCATAGTGACCATTGGCATCTACAATCACTTCAATTTTCTGATCAAAATTTTTCGGTGGCACCCCCTGTGCATCCGGCAATGTCAGGTTCATCCGGCTCATCTGGTTAAACGTGGTAGACAGCAATAAAAACACCAGAATAAACAGCAGACAGTCAATCATCGGCGTGAGATTGATATGCACATCCTCGACCTGATTGCGTTTAAATTTCATCGCCTGCTCCTAACCTGCTTTCTTGATGTGTTCTTTGACATCCGAAGCATGGCGGTAGAACAAGCTAGCATGAAACAAGGTCGCCTGCTGTTCAAGTTCTGCGACATATTCCTGTACCAGACGCTGAAAATAACGATGCGCAAACACCGCAGGAACTGCAATCAACATCCCAGCTGCTGTGGTGATCAGGGCTTTGGAAATTCCGGGCATCATCAGCACCGGATCACTGTTTGTGCCAATATCAATCATCAGAAAGGATTCAATAATTCCGATCACGGTTCCGAGCAAACCCAGCAACGGAGCTACTGCGCTTAAAGTCCCCAGAAAATTGATATTTTTTTCTAAATAGGTGATTTCCTGAGATGCCATCGCTTCCATCTGCGCGCGGGCATACTGCTCGGACTGATCGCGTGCCTCTGCACCGACACTAAAGATCCGCCCCAATGCGCTGCTTTTTAAGGTCGCACTCTGCTGCAGCTTTTCGATGGCCTCATCTGCCCCCTGTGTCGGACCTATCAGAAGTGAGCTTGGCAGTACCAGACTCCTTTTTAAGCGAATGAGCCGCTCGACCGAAATTGCGACCATAAAAATCGAACACAATACCAGCGGCAGCATAAGCCAACCGCCTGCTTTGACCAATTCCCACATCTGATTTATTCCCCAATAAAAACAAATTATAAATTATTTATTCATCACCCAAAATTGCAAGAATACCATCCAGCTCTTCCAGAGAGTGATAGCTGATCACCAATTTTCCTTTACCTTGGCGGTTATAGTCAATTTTAACGTCTGCACTGAAACGTTCAGATAAACGCTGGCTTAATTGCTGAATATCCGGTGCGATTGCCGCTTTCTGCTTTTCTGTTTTAGGCATATTGAAATCACGCACCAGCTGTTCAGTCTGACGTACCGACAAACTCTTTTCAATCACCATATCGGCGACTTTCAGTTGATCTTTGGTTTTTAAGGTCAGGATGGCACGCGCGTGACCCATATCCAGCAAGCCCTGCTGCATAAAGTCCTTGACTTCTTCTGCCAAGGTCAACAGGCGCAGCAGGTTACTGACGGTGGTACGTGCTTTACCGACCGTATCGGCAATTTCCTGATGACTCAGACCAAACTCATCATGGAAGCGCTGCAAGGCCATTGCCTGATCAATCGGATTCAGATCCTGACGCTGGATATTTTCAATCAGCGCCAGTGCAATCGCCACCTGATCATTCAGATTACGGACAATTGCCGGGATCTCTGTCAGGCCCGCCAGTTGCGCCGCA